>JBJENU010000279.1:0-6793 GCA_051880355.1 Lachnospiraceae bacterium
AGAAGGTCAACGACCTTGATACCAGTCTCTAACATCTCCTGAGAAGTTGCCTGCTCTTCAAATGCCGGAGCCGGTCTATGGATTGGCCAGTTTTCTACACCCGTTGGAGGGTCAATCTCGTCAATAGGATTACCTAATACGTTGAACATACGTCCCAATGTATTCTCACCTACCGGAACACTGATTGGCGCACCTGTAGAAACAGCCTCCATGCCCCGGACAAGACCATCAGTAGGACCCATTGCAATACATCTTACAACATCATCACCAAGATGCTGTGATACCTCAACGGTAAGCTGGCCTCCGTCCTTAGTTGCTATTTTAATGGCTGTATTGATTTCAGGCAGATTACCGTCTGAAAACTTAATGTCAAGAACGGCGCCGACAATCTGAGTGATTTTACCAATATTTTGTTGTGCCATTTTCTCACTCCTTATAAAATAATTTTCTATCAGATATGCTACGATATCGCCGAAGCACCTGCAATAATCTCCGTAAGCTCCTGAGTAATAGATGCCTGACGGGCCCTGTTAAACTTAAGGGACAGACTTGAAATCATCTCGTCTGCATTGCTTGTAGCACTATCCATAGCCTGCATACGGGCACCATTTTCACTTGCAACAGATTCAATAAGTGCGCCATAAATAAGGCTGTTCATATATTTTGGTATAATGATATCCAGAGCTTCTTCCTCTTCAGGCTCATAATTCATAGGAGTTATGCTGCCCGTTTCACCAAGCTCAACACTACCGGCATCCACCGGCAAAAGCTTGATAAGCTTTGGCTCATGTACCACTGTATTTTTAAAACTTGTGTAGGCAAGGTAAATCTCCCCGATTTCGCCGCTGGTAAATGCATCAAGAACTTCCTTGCAAATATGAATCGCATCGGAATACGAAGGTTCATTAATGACATCGGAAAAATCCGCTCTGATTTCATAATTCTTGCGGGCAAGGATTTCCTTACCCTTTCTGCCTACTGCATAGACAACTGCATCCTTTGGAGCAATACCGCCATTGGTAATAAGCTTGGTAATGTTGGTATTGTAGCCTCCTGCAAGACCACGGTTGGCTGTAATCACAATAACGCCCTTTTTGTCTGACTTGCCCGGAACAAGATATTTGTGGTTAATGTTGCCGGAACGAGCCAGAACATTGCAGACTGTGTCATACATCATATTGAAAAATGGTCTTGAATTTTCTGCCCTTGTCTTTGCTTTTTGAAGTTTAACGGTAGAAACAAGCTTCATAGCCTTGGTAATCTGACCAGTGCTTGCTATACTGTCTCTACGACGTTTTATATCTCTCATAGAAGCCATAATTAATTCTCCATTCTGCTAAAACGTCTTCTAAAAACCTGCCTTAACTTCCTCAATAGCCTTAACAAGAGCTGCCTCAGCTTCCTCTGAAAGAACCTTGGTCTCTCTGATGGAAGCCGGAATATCAGGATACTTGGTGTCTACCAGTGCAAAAAGTGCATCCTGGAATTCAAGTACTCTGTCAACCGGAATATCAAGCACATACTTTTTAGTTACAGCGTAGATAATCATTACCTGATATTCAACAGGCATTGGCTTATACTGCGGCTGCTTAAGCATCTCCCTGATACGCTCGCCCTGTGCCAGCTTTTCCGTTGTATCTGCATCAAGCTCTGAACCAAACTGGGCAAATGAAGCAAGCTCACGATACTGGGCAAGCTCAACACGGATAGGGGCAGCAATCTTTTTAATAGCCTTAATCTGGGCAGCACCACCAACTCGTGATACTGAAAGACCGGCATTAATAGCAGGTCTGAAACCTGCGTTAAACATCTCTGTCTCAAGATAAATCTGACCATCGGTAATGGAAATTACGTTGGTTGGAATATATGCCGAAACGTCACCCGCCTGTGTCTCAATAATTGGAAGTGCTGTAAGTGAGCCTCCGCCGTATTCATCTGACATCTTGGCTGCACGCTCAAGAAGTCTTGAGTGAAGGTAGAAAACATCACCGGGATAAGCCTCACGTCCAGGCGGTCTCTTAAGAAGCAATGACAGTGTACGATATGCAGCTGCATGCTTACTCAAATCATCATATACAATAAGAACGTCCTTGCCCTGTTCCATCCACTCTTCACCCATGGCACAGCCTGAGTAAGGAGCGATATACTGCAAAGGAGCAAGCTCACTGGCGGTTGAAGCCACAACAGTTGTATAGCTCATAGCGCCATATTCTTCAAGGGTCTTAACGATGTTGGCAACCGTAGAAGCCTTCTGACCTATGGCAACATAGATACAAAGTACATCCTGACCCTTCTGATTAATAATTGTATCAATGGCAATGGCTGTTTTACCGGTCTGACGGTCACCAATGATTAACTCACGCTGGCCTCTTCCGATTGGAACCATGGCATCAATAGCCTTAATACCCGTCTGCAACGGTGTATCTACAGACTTTCTTGTAATAACGCCGGAAGCAACTCTCTCTATCTTACGGAACTTATCAGTAACGATAGGGCCTTTTCCGTCGATAGGCTGTCCTAACGCATTTACAACACGGCCAATCAGGGCATCGCCTGCCGGAACCTCAACAACTCTGCCTGTAGTCTTAACGGTATCGCCTTCATTAATGCTCTTGGAATCACCCAAAAGAACGGCACCTACATTATCCTCTTCGAGGTTAAGCACCATTCCGTATACTTCTCCCGGGAACTCAAGAAGTTCGCCCTGCATAGCCTTCTCAAGGCCATGAATACGTGCAATACCGTCGGCTACCTGAATGACCGTACCAACCTCTGAAACCTCAAGGTTGGCGCTATATCTTTTAATCTGCTCTTGAATAACAGAGCTGATTTCTTCTGGTCTTAAATTCATGGAGCTAACGCACCTTCTTTCTAAAAAATTTCTAACCCAGCTGAATCTTCTTCAAATCTCTGGTTAACTCGTCCAGCTTGGACTTAACAGATGAGTCCACAACCTTATCACCTATGCGGATAACCATACCGCCAAGAAGTGATTTATCCACTGAATAAACCATTTCAAACTCCCTGTAATCCGTGGTCTGTAAAAGACGCTGAACAAGCTTGTTTTTCTGCTCATCGCGCAACGCTGTGGCAGTTGTCACATAAGCAGTTCCTATCCTCTTGTACTCCTTAACCCTGTGTATAAAATAATTAAGTGCATCCTCAATGGAATCCTGACGTGTCTTAGACACCATAAGTACAAGAAAACCTGTCATATTTCCGGAAACAAAAGGTGAAAAACATTTTTTAATTACCTCCTGCTTCTCGTTAGTTTCAATTTTGGGATGATTCAATAATTTTCCCAGCTCTTTGTTATTATCGAAAGCCTCAAGTACAACCTTGGCCTCCTCAAAAAGTGAATCCACAGCCGATTCGCCAAGAGCCAGCTCAAACAATGCATCACCATATGTGTTAGCCACTAGCTTCGCCATGTATCATCACCCATTTCATTCAAAGTCTGTTCAATAAGTTCATCACTTACCTTAGCATCAATAGAGCCTGCTACAACCTTTGCCGCCATTGCCGAAGCAACCGTAATCATCTCCTGCTTAACCTCGTCAGCAACCCTCTTCTTCTCAAGTTCAGCCTCCTGGTTAGCATGTTGAATAATTTTAGCAGCCTCTTCCTTAGCCTCATTGACAATGCTCTCTGCTCTCTGCAAAGCCTTCTTTCTGGCTTCGCCCAAAATAACATCAGCCTCTTTATCGATGTCCCTTAACTTCTCTTCATACTGCAGCTTAAGAGCCTGCGCAGATTCCTTATCTGCTATAGCTGACTCTCTGTCGCTGGTTATCTTATCCTGACGCTTCTTTAACATATTGCGCACCGGATTAAATAAAATGTATGACAGCAGAATGAACAGAATAAATACGTTCAATGCTGTAATTGCAGTATCAAAAAGTGTCTGGGCATCCAGGCCGAACAATCTCTCCGTCTCCTCTGCCGTTGTCACCGCTGCTGTGGCAGCCTCAACATCTGCAGCAAGAGTTAAGATTTTACCTAACAATACCAAAATTTAAGCCTCCTTTCTTATCAGCTTGTATGGCTTACCATACTAAACCTTATTTGAAAGGCTTAACAAACATCAAAATAATAGCAACAGCGAAACCGTACAAACCTGTTGTCTCTGCAACGGCCTGTCCAAGTAACATTGTTGAAGTAATATCACTCTTAGCACCAGGGTTACGACCTACTGCCGCTGCCGCATGACCTGCTGCAATACCCTGACCAATACCAGGACCGAGACCTGCAATCATCGCAAGACCCGCACCTACTGCTGACATACCTGAAATAAAATCCTGTCCATCCATTTTAAAAATCCTCCTGAAAATTAGAATCCGCCTTAATCGGCAATCTTGTCGTTGACATAAACCATAGTCAACATACTAAATACGTACGCCTGAATACATCCCGCAAAAATATCGAAATATATGTGGAGCACTGATGGAAGTCCCATAGTAAGCAACGTTGGAAGCAGACTATAGATAAGTCCCATCAAAACGGTTCCCGACATTACGTTACCGAAAAGACGCAATGACAAGGACAATGGCACCGCAAATTCGCCAATTAAATTAATTGGGAATAACAACGCAAATGGCTTGAACAAGGCTTTAAAATGTTCTCCCTTGTTCTTCTTAATGCCGTTGTAGTGTACCATCAAGAAAGTAATAATACCCAGTGGCAAAGTTACACCGTAATCTGCCGTAGGTGGTCTAAGACCAAACAGACCGGACACGTTACTTACAAGAATAAACACAAAAATCGCCGTAATATAATTCACGAAGCGATAAGCATTAGTTCCCATAATACCCTTGACCATGTTACCGAGCATCTCAACGACAATCTCAGCAACATTCTGAATGCCCTTAGGAGTGTCTTCCGGCTTCGCCCTGTTAATCTTAACCCTGACTATAACAGCCACGATAATAAGAAACAGTGACACAATCAGCAAAGACACATGGGTTGTGGTGATGTGAACAGTCGTGCCGCCGATATTAACTTCACCAAGATAATGAATCATAAAATCGGAGCCGTTAGCTACACCCACATTAATCAATGTGTTGCCCACCTTCTCACCTTCCTTTTTTGATATTTTTTTGTATTAATTTATCAGTAAACGGCTGAATGTAAGCCGATACCTTCATTGAAAAAACTCCTGCCAGTGCGGCAAGCATTGCATATGTTCCCAGAAACCAGCACACCCCAAGAACAGCCAGAAGCACAACCATCCTCACTCCAAATCCTGCAAGGGAATGCCTCACTGCCAATTTATCCGGCATATACATCATCCTGTTAATAACATAACTCATGTATATCGTGGCAAACATACCATACAGTACGCCCAGCAAAAAACCAATGCTGCAATAAAGCTTCTCCATCCCCCCTGCCACAACAAGAACCACAAGCTCACCAATGAGAAAATACAGGCACTGGGCCACAAGCATGGCCGGAAGCTTGGAATTAAGATAAAAAAGCTTCTTCACTTCTTCTCCTCCGTCCTTACGCCATGTTCATTAAGAATCCTGTCAATCTGCTCATCCTCCTTCTTCCTGCGAGCCTTCTCCTCGTCATGCACAGCCGACATGGCCACCACATAAACATTGCGAAGTCCTGCAGCAATCCCTAAGAAAAGCAAAGGCACCGTAAACCATGTCCCAAACTGTTTGTCCAGAAACAAACCCAGCCCAAGGCACAAAAAGGTGGGAACCATAACATTAATGGCAAGCTGGGAAATAAAAATCAGATTCCTGTATCCTCCACTCTTCACGGCTACCTCCTATGGATGATTGTCACAACAGTTACATACTATTATATCATTTTTTACAAAAAAGTCTATTGTTTTCGTACAAATTTTGTGCTAAAATACGATTTAATTATACAACGACTACCCACAGCCAATAAAGGAGGATTTCATATGGCAATTCTCTATCGAAAAAGACTTATACCCGATGAATGCATCCGTCTCGACGATGACATAATCGTACACCGGGACGAAGACTGCATAATAACAACCTGGAAGGTATTCCGTCCTAAAAACAACTTCAATCACGGAATATCAGCCTATCTGCTTAACGAAGGCTTCAAGGTAAGCTATTTTCTCAGGGACGACAACTCCCTTTGCTATGTGTACTGCGACATCATTGATGTAACCCACGATGAGACCGACGACAGCTTTGTCTTTACAGACCTGCTGGCAGACGTAATAATCGAGAATGACGGCCGCGTCCGTGTGGTTGACTTGGATGAGCTTGCTGAGAGCTGTGAGAAAAAAATCATAACCAACGAATTGCTGATAGAATCTCTCTACCGGCTCAATACACTCCTCACTAAGATAGAGAATGGCGAATTTGAAGAGTATACCAAAATGCTGGATAAATACCTAAAGTAAAAATAAGGCTGTAAAAATCTTTACCGGATTTTACAGCCTTTCGTATATTATGTCTTAAAATTATTCAACCCTTATCTGGCACATTTTCATCGCTGCCAATGCATTCATATGACTTTCAGGAGTTACACCTGCACAGCAGCTGCTGTCCACAATTATCGGCACCTCCGGCAGAGCTGCCTTGGCAAGCAGTGCATTGGAAATAACGCAGATATCAGTGCACAGTCCAACCAGCGTAATACTTTCAACGGCTTCCTGCATGTTGATTTCCACAAGCATATCGGCCAGCTTCATTGAGCCAAAGGTTGGCTTATCTACAGGCATTTCCCTGCAAAAGGAAACAAGCGCAGGGCTGATTTCCCATCCTGCCGTACCTCTGATGCAGTGAGGCACCGGAAGATTTTTACC
>JBJENU010000280.1:0-6788 GCA_051880355.1 Lachnospiraceae bacterium
TTACTGCTTCCTTCTGAGGGCCATTTAACGAATCATAAATACTCATATCTTTATGCCAGCCTGTTACCGCAGTTAGGACAGAACTTTGCACCATTGGTAGGGTTGCCACAGTTAGGGCAGAACTTTGGAGCAGGACCACCCTGATTCATACTGCTGTTGTTATTGTTCATCTGATTCATCTGGTTCATCATCTGCTGACCCATCATCATACCCATCTGCATATTAACCATATCTGCGCCAACCTTAGAGCTGCCGCTGCCCGGATTAGACATGGCATCTGTCATGGCAAACTGGCTGTAACGGTTCATATCACCAACCATTGCCTGTGAAGCTGCCTTTGTCTGCATCTTCTGAACTTCTTCAGGATAAGAAAAGCTTGATACTGTAAAGCCTGTGATTGCAATACCAATCTTAGACATCTCATAGTCAAGGTCCTCGCGGATACCGTTGGCAATGTCGTAAGCATTGGCCTGAAGGTTGAACATATCCTTGCCTTCCTTGCTAATCCACTTCATAAGAAGCTGGTCAAGAACGGCAACAACTCTTTCTTTTACATCATCAACCATAAACTGCTTCTTTACACCGGCAACCTTATCAATAAGTGCGTTTCTGTCACTTACCTTGAATGTAAAGTTACCGAAGGCTCTGATTGGCATACCGCCCGGAAGCCCCGGTGTAGGAATTGCAATAGGGTTCTTGGTTCCCCACTTTACATTAAATTCCTTGGTATTGATAAAGAGAACCTCGGCTCTGATGCCACTGTTAAAACCAAACTTGAAGCCTTTAAGACTTGAAAGGAACGGAATGATATCTGACTCAATGTCAAAGCTTCCTTCATCCTCAAAAATACCCTCGACTCTGCCGTTGTACATAAAAATTGCATCCTGGCCCTGACGGATGATGAGACGGCTTCCCTTCTTAATCTCACGGTTAGTCCATTTCCAGAAAATTATATCATCCCTGTACTCTTCCCACTCTACAACATTAGCCAACTGTCCACTAAATAATCCCATAGTTACCTCCTATTTGTAAAAATTATATTATCATAATCTTCCTGTTCCAATTCTGCAACAGAATCTTCATTATCTGTATCTTCATCAATCTCACAAATATCATCTGCATATGACTCAATTGTGTATCCTTCACAGCTGTCCAAAACAGCTCCTTTTGTATCCACAAAATTGTAAATCATAAATCCAATTATAATTGCAAGAATTATTCCGATTATTATTCCTATTTTAGCCTTGCTCTTAGGGTACTCACCCTTAATCTGGCCGTTCTGGCCGTTAACAAGTACGGTAAAGGTTTTATTATTATATGAATAAGAGGTTGCATACATAGGCACATAAATATGCTTGTATGTTTCCTTATTAAAACTGACATTAATTCTGATGTCATCTGCACGGTCATATCGCCTGAGAATATCTCTTCTTGCCATCTCACGCAATTCGGAATTCATAATATTAACAGCCGCATTATGTGCATTTTCAAGGGGAACCGTGTAGCTCTCTGACATAAACCCGCTGAAATACTGGGGTGAATACGCCTCAACCCCCGCTGTATCATAAGAACATATACCGTTAAGAAGGCTGGCCTTAAAATTCTGCGTACCTCTGACCATAACATCATCAAAATATCTGTCAAGAACGCCTCTTGTATAATACCAGTCTGTCACCGTTCTGGTACAATCATTGCCGTTACTATCTTTATAATGCTCCGTCCTGTCCACACCGCCACGGCCTGTATATGTACCATGACAATCTGCATCAAAGGTCCAGTAAGGGATATATCTTCCCTGAATCAAACCGCTCTGATACAAATTCTTTAGGTTGTTGGGAGCAAAAAATCTTTTCTTAATCCACTGACCAAAAACCTCTCTGACCTTATTCTGATCAATTTTGAAAGGGATTACGCCATCTGGAATGATGACTGCCTCCTGACGGTCAGAAAGTACGTAGCTTGAACCACAATAAGGACAACACGCTGCGGTAGAGTCCTTGTCGACTTCAATTGTTGCACCGCATCCCGTGCACTTCATGGTTGTACTCTTTTTTTCCTGAACACTGTAGGTTCTGGCTGCCTGCGCAGTAAAACTGTGCTCAACAACATCTTTGTCATTATTAATCTCAATCACAGTGTCACAGTTAGGACACTTAAGAGACTGGGTTGCGGCATCAAATTCCATATTGCCGCCGCAATTCTCACAACGGTAAATCTGCTCTGCCATTGCATTATACTCCTTTAAGCAAAACAGCCCCCTTTGAATTCATACTCTGAAATTCAACGGGGGCTTAAGTGCATATTAATCTTACTGAATGCCCATTGAAGCCTTCAATGCTGCAAGTTCATCATCAACTGCTGATGAAGCAGGTGCATCATACTTGCTTGCAAGACTGTTAACATCTGCCTCTGCTGCTGACTGGTTAAGCTCTGTCATGGCATTAGCCTCGTCAAGCATCTTGTTAGCCTTAGCTTCCATTCTGTCAAATGCAGCCATGCTTCCTGATGCATCAGGCATACCTGACATCATCTTGTTCATCTTCTCCTGAGTCTTGGCAACCTTAACCTTAGCCTTGATTGCATCTCTTCTTGCATTAAGTTCGTTGATATCCTTAACAAGCTTATCATGCATCTGTCTCATCTTATCGGCATTAGCCTTAGACAGGTCATATGCCTGCTGAAGTGTAGCCTGCTTAGTAACAAGTGCCTGCTTCTTCTCAAGGAATGCTCTTGCATCTGATTCATTACCTGCAAGTAATGCCTTCTCAGCATACTTCTGCATCTTCTCAACTTCAGCAACACACTCGTCAAGTTCTCTCTTGGAACGTGTCTCCTCTGCCATAACTGATGCAGTTTCAGCCTTAACCTTGCCCAAATCTTCGTTCAGGTTACGAACATACTGATCAATCATCTTCTCCGGATCCTCACACTTGTCAAGAAGTGCGTTAATGTTAGATGCCATAATGTCCTTAAATCTTGATAAAATTCCCATGTCTTTTAATTCCTTTCAATTACCTATATTCTCTCCTTGAAGAGTATGTAACTTACGATTGTAATTATATTATAATCGTCCATAAATGTCAATTAGGAAAGACCCTTTTTCTGGCAACTCCCGGTATCATTTCGCAACTTGAGATTGCCAAACAATGCACTTTACTTTTTTAACAAAATATTGTATAATAATTAGAAATCAACTTGAGTTATAGCAGTATATTTATGCAATAACTCCGAAAGGCAATCATATGGATAAAAGCAGTCTTGAGTTAGTTAACACACTTTTAAAAAGCTTATCAAAGCTGGATTACATAAAGCCGGGCGAAGTCCCTAACATTGATTTATACATGGATCAGGTTACCACTTTTATGGATGACCATTTAAGTGACGTCAAGCGTTATACGGACGATAAAATTCTTACCAAAACCATGATTAATAATTATGCCAAGAATGATTTGCTTCCGCCGCCTATTAAGAAAAAGTATTCCAAGGATCATATATATATTCTTATTTTTATTTATTACTTTAAGAACATCCTGTCAATAAGCGACATTGAAAAGCTCCTCAAGCCACTTACTACCGAGTTCTTCGGTGATGAAGCATGTAAGCCGGGTTTAGACCGGATTTACGAGATTGTTTATGGTCTGGAAAAGGAGCAGTTAAGCAATCTTTCCAAGGATATCTACCGCGAATTCAAGCATTCACAGGATGTTTTCAATGACGTGGAGAATGATGACCACAAGGATTTCCTCCAGTTGTTTTCTTTTGTTGCCATGTTAAGCTGGGATATTTATATCAAGAAGAATATTATTCTCGGTGTTCTGGACGAGATTTCCAAAAAGACCGATAATTTTGAAAAAGAGGACAAGAAGTCCAAAGCTGAGAAATCCGAAAAGGAAGAAAAGAAAAAACAATAAGCATAAACGGAGTGCATCAACGGGAAGTATTCCCGTGCCGCACTCCGTTTTTTTACAGCAATAGTGCTGCTATTCCTCCGACTCCCACAATAAACCATATAATCAGAAGCCATTTATACCACATCATCACTATAACATATTCCCTGAAAAATTCAAAAGGTCTGTTATTATCACGAAACTTAAATCCTATTGGTTCTAAATCCATTTTTAACTTTCTTGCATACAAATTCATACGGAATACCATATAATCCTTCGTAAGCATTACCGCCTGACTTGCAGAACTTATTTTATCAATAATTTTTTTAGATGCCACAAGTACATTGTCAGGGCCGTCAATATTTTCATTGATTGTTATACTTTCTTTATTGATGCCTTTTTCCATAAGATATCCCGCCATCATACGCGCTTCCGAAATACTTTCACCGGGACTTTTACTTCCAAAAATCATAAAACGGCTGTCAGCGGTACAACAATTATTTCTAATCTCAATAGCCCTGTCAAGATAATCTGCAAGCCGGGTATCCACCTCCTCATGCTGCATACCGTCACCATGGATAATCACAAAGCTATATTCCTTCTGCTTAGGTGTCCTGCAAAGCATAGCCGCATAAATTCCAAAGCCCAGAAGGCTGAAGGCAAAGGTAATTACGACGAACCAGAATACTAAAAGCAACAAATCAATTATATAGTCTCCCGGCTCCATAACACGTTTAAATATTTCATATCTGTGGTACTCAAAACGAATATAACTGTACCATGCAAGAATCCACATTGCAGCGCTAATTATGCCCACAATTATCAGAAAGCCTATGGACTTTGCCACCGCAAATTTCTTTTTATCGCATTTACTTGACCTGCTGTAAAAAAGTATGTACATTCCTGTGCACAGAATTGTAAGCGGTGCCACAACAACCAGCAAAGCTAAAACCAGTCTGCTGAAAGCTGCTCCCTTATCATTTAAAAGATCCGTCAAAGTAATTGTCCATGTGCACACCGACAGAAAAAACAATACAACACCTGAAAAGCGCCTTGGTTCAAGCCACATAACAAGTATAAAAAGTAATGTAACGATGCAAGAAACAAGCAAGCCTTCCATAACCTAACATCTCCTAAAATTCTATTTCCTAAACACCCATCTTTTCTGTATCTGATAGCTTACAAGGAACAGTCCCAGGTCAATTATAATCTTGGAGACTCCTGAAAGCACAAGTCCAAGTGTAAGCCACTCTGTAACTAATTTTACAAGAAGGAATGAAATCATCATCTGCACAAGCCACAGTGTATAGTATCTTACGGCTGTGGTTCTGTGACTCTTTGTTGACTTAAATGCCACATTCCTGTTCATAAAATAATTAAAAATCGAAGACAAAACCCTGGCAACGGCTGTACACACAAAAATCCGAATGCCAAGCTTTAGAGTCTTTTCAAATATGAACGAAAAAATATTAAAAAGGGCATTGTCAATTATCCATGAAAGCACTGCTATTATGGCATATTTTACTCCTGTAGTGCCAAGCATATATTTGAATATAACCTTATAAATCTTAATTGAATCCTTGACAGGATTAAAATGGGTAGAAGCATTTTCCTCTATGTACACGGTGGCAATTGTAACCTCTTCAAAGGGTATACTGCTCCGCTTAAACTCCAGAAGCATATTGGTCTCATACTCAAAACGCTCACCGGCTACATCTATAAATGTCTGCAGGTATTTTCTCGGAATCGCCCGAAGTCCCGTCTGTGTATCTGAAATGTCAAGCCTGCATAAATGCTTAAAAACAAACCTGGTCATATTGTTTCCGAACTTGCTCTTAGGAGGTACATCAGGGCCGCTAAAATCCCTCACTCCAAGTACAACCTTATTATCTCTAATCATGGCCTCGCAGCAGTTGTATATATCATCAGCCTGATGCTGATTGTCTCCATCCACAGTCACAACCCCGTCAATGTCCGGCCTGTTGGCAAGACAGTACTCAAAGGCAGTTTTAAGTCCCCTTCCCTTACCTTTGTTAACCTCATGTGTAAGAATGGTGCACTGACTGTACCGTGCAACCTTTTCAAAGGGCCACATATGTTTGCTGCTGCTTCCATCATTAACAAGAATAATGTCGTCAAAACCTTTTGCAATCAATGAGTCCACAACTGTTACCAGCTTATCATCCGGGTCAAGGGATGGAATAATTACCGATACTTTCATAAATATCTCCTCTGGTCAAAAATCTCCTTTCAGTTTTCGGGTAAAAACCGAAAGGAGATAACTTTTTAAAGTAACTCTTTTAAAATCTGATTGATAAGTGCAGGGTTTGCCTTACCCTTCATTTCTTTCATTGCCTGCCCTACAAGGAAACCAAGTGCTTTTTCCTTACCATTGTGGTAGTCGTCAACAGACTGTGGGTTTGCAGCCACGATTCTTTCCACAACTGCACGGAGTGCCCCCTCGTCGCTGACCTGCTTCATACCCTTTTCTTCAACATATTTGTCAGGGTCAATGTTGTCTGTAAAGATTACCTCAAACACTTCCTTGGCAGAGCTTCCGTTAATTGTTCCTGCTTCCACCAGATTAATAAGCTTTGCAAGATTTTCAGGTGCAAAGGTAATATCCTCCGGTTCCATTTCCTTTTCCTTGAGAATTCTCATAGTCTCAACCATAAGCCAGTTTGAAACCTTTTTAGGCTTTCCGCAGAGCCTGGTTGCCTCCTCAAAGATATCAGCCAGATGCTTTGAACCTGTAAGGATGTCAGCATCATACTCAGGCAGTCCAAATTCCGCAATATAACGTGCCTTCTTCTCATCCCTGAATTCAGGCTGTGCGCTTTTAACACGCTCTAACCACTCATCATCAATGACAATGGGAACAAGGTCCGGCTCCGGAAAATA
>JBJENU010000281.1:0-1586 GCA_051880355.1 Lachnospiraceae bacterium
ATTCCGGCCATAATGCAATGCTTCATTACCATATGTCTGTGTCTTGTAATAGTGGACAAATGTCCGCAAAAGTTGTTAATCAATTCCTTATTCATATGTGTGCTGCCTCCTTAACCTAAATCCTGCAACTGCTTTTTAACCTCTATCATCTTATCGCGAAGCAGTGCCGCTTCCTCAAAATTAAGCTCTGCTGCCGCCTTGTGCATATTTTTCTCAATCTCTTTGGCAATCTTTTCAAGTTCCTTCTTACTCATAGACTCATAATCCTTATGTGACATATCACCGGTATCCTCTGCTACCCTTGAAATGCTTATAAGGTCACGGACAGCCTTCCTGATTGTCTGAGGCGTGATTCCATGCTCATCATTGTAAGCCTGCTGAATCTTGCGACGGCGCATAGTCTCTGTTATGGCCTTATCCATTGATTCAGTTATCTTATCGGCATACATAATTACATGGCCATCCACATTACGGGCGGCACGGCCGATTGTCTGTATAAGGGAAGTCTCCGTACGCAGGAAGCCCTCCTTGTCCGCATCAAGAATGGCAACCAGGGTAATCTCCGGAATATCAAGTCCCTCTCTCAAAAGATTGATACCAACCAGCACGTCAAAAACGTCAAGTCTCATATCCCTGATTATCTTGGCCCGCTCCAGAGTGTCAATGTCCGCATGGAGGTACTTTACACGAATACCCACTTCACGCATATAGTCAGTCAAATCCTCTGCCATCTTCTTGGTAAGAGTTGTTATGAGAACCTTATTCTTCTTAGCCACCTCTGCGTTAACCTCAGAAATCAGGTCATCAATCTGCCCCTCAACAGGCCGCACTTCAATGTTCGGATCAAGAAGTCCTGTAGGTCTGATAATCTGCTCTGCCCTTGCCAGCTCATGTTCCGCCTCATAAGCTCCTGGTGTGGCAGAAACAAAAAGCATCTGGTTAATTTTATCTTCAAACTCACTGAAATTAAGAGGTCTGTTATCCTTGGCAGAAGGAAGTCTGAAGCCATAGTCCACCAGTGTTGTCTTCCTTGACTGGTCCCCTGCATACATACCTCGAAACTGTGGAATTGTAATATGGGACTCGTCCACAATAATAAGAAAATCATCCGGAAAATAGTCAATCAGGGTGTATGGCGGATGTCCCGCAGGAAGCCCTGCCAGATGTCTTGAATAATTCTCAATGCCTGAGCAGAAGCCTGTCTCCTGCAGCATCTCTATGTCAAAATTAGTCCTCTCTGCAATTCTCTGTGCCTCAAGTAGCTTATCCTCGCCCTTAAAAAATCTCACACGCTCATCAAGCTCAACCTTAATGTTCTCAATTGCTTCATTCATCTTGTCCTTATCAACTACATAGTGTGAATTAGGGAAAATTGCAATGTGGTTCAGCTCCGTCTTAATCTCTCCGGTGAGGGTATCTATCTGTGTTATTCTGTCCACCTCATCACCGAAAAATTCCACCCTGACGGCAGTCTCGCCATATGAAGACGGAAAAATCTCCACCACATCTCCCCTGACTCTGAATGTACCGCGCTTGAAATCCATATCATTCCTGGTGTACTGAATCTGGGTGAGCTTGCGAATCAT
>JBJENU010000282.1:0-6782 GCA_051880355.1 Lachnospiraceae bacterium
ATGAAGCCAATGATGTTGTAGGAAAAACAGGTATTGAGCAGGCCTATGAAGATGTGCTGCAGGGCACAAAGGGTGTAAAGACTGTTTATGTTGATACTGTCGGGCGGATTACTGAGGTTTTAAATGAGACAAGTCCGTCCACAGGTAATGATGTATATTTAAGTATTGATTTTGATCTTCAGAAAAAAGTCTATGAATTGCTTGAAGGTGAAATTTCCAGAATTGTAGCCTCTAAAATTACACCAGGTACAACTAAATATATATATAATTCCAGCGGGGTTATGACAGATATCCTTATACCTGTAACAGAAGTGTATTTTGCACTTATTGATAACAATATTCTTTCTATTTCACAGAAAGATTTAGAAAGCACCAAAACAGGTGCTGTTATATATAACAAGTTCATAAACAAACAGAACAGTGTGTATGAGCAGGTTAAAAACTGTATATCCAATGATACAACTCCTAATGGTAAGCTGTCTTTGGAGATGCAGTTATTCATAAATTATATTCACGATGAGATGCTTGAGACAGGCGGAATTATTAACAAGAATAAAATTGACAAAGAAGATTCAACCTACAAAGCATGGAAAGCTGATACAATCAGTTTAAAAGAATACCTTACCTACGCCATTGCCCAGGGCTGGGTAAATATGGATGAGTTTACAGGTAATCAGTATTCGAGCCTTTCAGAAGCTTATTCTTATCTGGTTGATTTCATTATGGAATCATTAAAAACCGATAAGGGATTTGCAAAAAATATTTTTAAGGCACTTATTGATTCTTACAATATAAGCGGCAAAGAAATATGTATGCTTGTATATGAGCAGGGAATAATCCCTATGAATGAGGCTGAATACAATTCAATGGCAAGAGGCGGCATCGACCCATGCCAGTGGTTCAGGGATAAGATACTTTCCCTTGAGATAACACCGGCTCAGTTAGCCCTTGATCCGGCGTCAGGCACGGTTGTCATAACAGCGCCAAAAACCGGAGAGATAATTGCCATGGTAACATACCCGAGTTATGATGCCAATATGATGTCCGGACGTGTTGATCCGGTATACTATAATATGTTAAGGAATGATAAATCCAAGCCACTCCTTAACCGTGCCACAACAATGCAGCTTGCGCCCGGCTCGACTTTTAAACCGTGTGCCGCCATTACAGGACTTGAGGAGGGAATAATAAGTCCTTCCACAGTTACAAATTGTATAGGTTACTGGGAACAGGTTATGCCAAATCCCAAGTGCCATGTTTTCCCTAATTCCCACGGAACTTTAGGAGTGACAGGTGCTATTCAGAATTCATGCAATATCTTCTTTTACGAAGTCGGCTACAAGCTTGCACTTGAAAATGACCAGTATGTAAGCCAGAAGGGCACTAATATTTTTAAATCTTATGCCGAAGACCTTGGTCTTGCAACCAAGGCAGGTATTGAGATATATGAAGCAGCACCTTATGCTTCCACAACAAGTTCCTTTTTCACAGCCATCGGACAGGGCAATCATAACTACAGTCCTTTGAATCTGGCAAGGTATATAACGACAATTGCAACTTCCGGTACTGTATATAATTTTTCCCTTGTATCCAAGGTTACGGATTCAGAGGGAAATGTTAAAAAAAGTGACTTTGTCACAGTTAATCATACGGCAAATGTTAAACAGAGCAGCTGGGACCTTGTGCATGAGGGTATGCGTCTGGCGGCAGGAGACCAGTATTTCCTTAAACAGCTTCCTTTTGCAGTTGCCGGCAAGTCAGGAACTTCACAGGAAAGCATAAAACGTCCTGACCATGCGCTGTATATAAGCTATGCACCATATGATGACCCTGAGATTACAATTACAGCCGTAATCCCTAACGGATATACATCGACTAATGCAGGTGAATTAAGCAAGCTTATATATGATTATTATTTTGATTTACAATAAAGTGAAAATGAGGTGATATTTTGAGTCGGTTAAATAATTCCGTAATCATCAAAGGTAACAAATACGGCATTGTTGTTGTGATGGATAAAGAGCTTCCTTTTGAAGAACTGAAAGAATGTCTCAGAGAAAAATTCAGTTCTGCATCAAAATTTTTTGATAATGCCAATATGGCCATTACCTTTGAAGGAAGAAAATTAAGTGCTGCAGAGGAAAGAGAGATACTTGATCTTATAGCACAGGAGTCAGATATTAATATCGTATGCGTAATGGATAATGATGTCCAGCGGCAGGAGGAGATGCACAAGGCTGTTGAAGCCAAGCTGGATGAGCTTGCAGGCGTTTCAGGGCATTTCTATAAGGGAACTCTGCGTTCAGGTCAGGTTCTTGAATCCGAAAGCAGTCTTATTATCCTGGGAGATGTAAATCCCGGCGGAAAAGTAGTAGCTAAGGGTAATATTATCATCCTTGGTGCTTTAAAGGGTAGTGTATATGCCGGTGCCGGTGGCAACGATGATGCATTTGTGGTTGCTCTTGACATGATTCCGATGCAGATTAGGATTAATGAGGTTATCGCAAGATGTCAGGATAACAGCGGCAAGCCTAAAAAAATAGGCAAAGGTCCACAGATTGCATTTGTTGAAGACGGCAACATTTATATAGAAAATCTTGATAAAAGTATAATTTCAGACATAAGAATCTGAAAAAAACAGTTGATAAAATCTTGATTTTTTTGCATAATAGAAGTAATTAATTTAGGAGGCTTATTAAAAATGAGTGAAGTTATTGTTATCACATCCGGTAAGGGTGGCGTTGGTAAGACCACAACTTCAGCCAATGTTGGTACTGGTCTTGCAAAATTGAATCAGAAAGTAGTTCTTATTGATACAGATATCGGTCTTCGTAACCTTGACGTTGTTATGGGACTTGAGAACCGCATTGTTTACAACCTTGTTGACGTTGTTGAAGGCAACTGCCGCGCAAAGCAGGCTATGATTAAGGATAAGAGATATCCTAATCTTTATCTTCTTCCGTCTGCACAGACCAGAGATAAGAGTGCGGTTACTCCGGAGCAGATGGTTAAGTTAATTGATGAGTTAAGAGAAGAATTTGATTACATAATTCTTGACTGCCCGGCAGGTATTGAACAGGGCTTCAAGAATGCCATTGCAGGAGCCGACAGAGCCATTGTTGTTACAACACCTGAAGTGTCAGCTATCCGTGATGCAGACAGAATTATCGGTCTTTTGGAGGCTAATGAAATTAAGAGGACAGACCTTATCGTTAACAAAATCCGTATGGATATGGTTAACAGAGGCGAGATGATGAACAAGGATGACGTTGTTGATATCCTTTCAATCAATCTTATCGGTGTGGTTCCTGATGACGAACAGATTGTTGTCGCAACTAACACAGGTGATCCTCTGGTTGGCGATTCAAGTCTTGCAGGACAGGCTTATATGAACATCTGCCGCAGAATTATGGGTGAGGAAGTACCTCTTCTTGATCTCAACGGCAAGACTGGCCTCTGGAGCAAATTCACAGGTCTTTTCAAGAAAAAGAACGATTAATAAGGAGGTTTTAAAATGGGTTTATTTGATATGTTCAAAAAGAAAAACTCAAGTGATGTAGCTAAGGACAGACTTAAGCTCCTCCTTGTTTCAGACAGAGCTAACTGCTCCCCTGAGATTATGGAAATGATTAAAAACGATATTATCAAAGTCATTTCCAAGTATATGGTAATTGATGCAGAGGGTCTTGATATCCAGATTACACAGACAGAATCCGAGAACAATAACGGCTCAGTTCCTGCATTGTTTGCGAATATTCCTATCCGTGACCTGAAGAATGCCCAGATTAACAATGCTAATAAATAATGCCATACAGTCGCATTTTTAGGAGTAATGATGTTTAAAAAATATGATCTTAAGTACTACAATTTCAGACTTGTGTTTTATACAATAGCAGCTACTGTTATAGGACTTTTTGTTATTGAGAGTGCCGTAGGCGGTTCATTTTTCTGGAAACAGCTTTTTGGTCTTTCTGTAGGCGTGGTACTTATGCTTGTTATATCATTGATTGACTATCATTTTATACTGAGATTTTACTGGGTTTTATATGCATTTAACATTGTCATACTCCTTGCCGTCAAATTGTTCGGTAAAGAGGTGGGCGGTGCCAAAAGATGGATTCCAATTGGAGATTCATTTTCATTGCAGCCATCTGAATTTGCCAAAGTCATACTGATAATTTTCCTTGCCAAAATCCTTGCAACATACCGTGAACGGCTTAATACAGCCAAATTCCTGTGTATGTTGGCATTGGTGCTTGCTTTTCCTATTGTTTTAATAGTGACCCAGCCGGATTTATCAACGACGATACTTATATTCCTTGTGCTGGCAACAATGATTTATTGTGCAGGGCTAAGTTACAAAATAATCGGTATAATCTTAGGTGTGGCAATTCCGTTATTTGTGGCATTCTTTGTATATATCCAGAATCCGGATAATAAGATATTCTTTCTTGAGGATTACCAGTTAGGACGAATCAGGGACTTTTTTAACGGCGAGAACGGAGACCTTGATAAACAGAGACAGCAGATATATTCAGTTCAGGCAATAGGTTCGGGACAGCTCAACGGAAAAGGTCTCAATAACGATGACCCTACATCTATGCTGAACGCCGGGTATATTTACGAACCCCAGACAGACTTTATTTTCGCTGTTATAGGCGAGGAGCTGGGATTTATGGGTGGTGTTCTTTGCATAGGTATACTGGCCTTAATTGTGTTTGAGTGCATCCTGGAAGCCATACGGGCACGGGATTTTGAAGGACGGCTTATATGCTGCGGAATGGCTGCACTGATAACATTTCAGACTTTTATCAACATAGGCGTTGCAACCAGATTATTGCCTAATACGGGCTTGCCGCTGCCATTTTACAGCTATGGCTTAAGCTCCATGGTTTCTCTGTTTTCTGCCTTTGGCATAGTGCTTAATATTCATTTAAGCCGCTATGAAAAAAAGAAAAATGATACACTGCGATTTGAATACGAGTAGATAATACGAGGAGGAAAAATTATGAACATTGGATTTATTGCACATAATTCCAAAAAGAGGCTTATGCAGAATTTCTGTATAGCTTACCGTGGAATCCTTAACAAGAATCAATTATTTGCGACGCAGACGACGGGCGAGCTTATTGAACAGGCCACCAATCTGACAGTTCATAAATTTCTTCCGGGTCATCTCGGCGGCGAACAGCAGTTGTGTTCGGAGATAGAGCATGATAATCTGGATCTTGTTATATTCCTTCGTGACCCGTTACAGCCTCAGGGACATGAGCCGGAAATTACCAACATATTCCAGCTGTGCGATATGTACAACATTCCCCTTGCAACCAACCTTGCAACGGCTGAGCTTCTGATTAAGTCACTGGACCGTGGTGATATGGAATGGCGTGAAATTTACAGATGAAATTAAAGTCAAAAGGCATTTTCGTGTTAGGAAAATGCCTTTTTTACTGCGTTATTCTCTTCCCATGTCTTCAACTCTGCCGTAAAGTGAGAGAAGATACAGACCGCAAACACCAACTAAGCCATAGACAATACGGCTTACGATTGAACCTGCACCAAATATGAAATCAACCAGGTTAAAGTTCAGAAAACCTATAAGACCCCAGTTAATAGCACCAATAATTACAATGGTAAGTGCAGTATAATCAAAAAATCTTGAGTTCATAAATTGGACCTCCTTTTTATAAATTCATACATATTTTCTGCAAATATTACAAAAATATGTATTGTTTATTCTGCGTAAAAATGGTAAAATATTTTAGTTAGGAGGGCAGAATATGGCTAATACGAAAGTAGTGAAAATGAGAAGAACCGGCAGTGTTGCCAAAGTTCTTTTTGTGATTTTCATTCTCTATATTTTGATATTTGGCATTATTACATTTTCAAAAAAAGCTGAAAAAACCTATGAAGTCCATTCAGGAAGCCTTTCGGCAGACAATGCATATAGAGGCTTCATTATAAGAAATGAAGAAGTAGTTAACAGCGAATACGCAGGCAATGTTAACTATTATGTACATGAAGATACAAGGGTTAAGAAGGGTGATACGATTTACACGGTTGATGAGACAGGACGTGTGGCGGCTCTGCTTGAGGAGATTAATAACGGTGAAAATTCCCTTGCCAAAGATGATATTGCCGATATAAAAAGTATGCTCAATATGTACAAATCTAATTATGAAAGTAACAATTTCGGGGCAGTTTACAATCTCAAAACAGACATTAATTCAACTATACTCCGTGCGTCTAACCGGATGCTTATTGATAACCTGGATACTCTTATTGACAAAACAGGAAGTGCCAATCTTTTCCAAATGGTGAGTGCCACAAAAACAGGTATTGTAGAATATTCAATTGACGGATATGAAGATGTTACCCTGGATTCGTTTGAACCTTCAATGCTTGACAGCAGCAATTACAAAAGTGAGAACCTCTATATGCAGGATATCACCGTCAAGGGCAATCCTGTATACAGGCTGGTGACAGACGAGGTCTGGTACATTGTTTTTGAGCTTAGCAAGGACGATATTGACCGGTATCAGCTTAATAACAAATCAGCTATTACCGTAAATTTCAAAAAAAATAAAATAAAAGTCACAACGGGCTTTTCTCTTATGAACAGAGACGGTAAGACATACGGAGTTCTTGAGCTTAAGGACTATATGGTAAGATTTGCAGGTGACAGGTATGTTGATTTTGAAATCAGCACAACCTCTTATGAAGGATTGAAACTTCCTGTATCAGCCATAACAGAGCTTAATTTCTTTGTTGTTCCGGTTGAG
>JBJENU010000283.1:0-6763 GCA_051880355.1 Lachnospiraceae bacterium
GTATTATATCCCTTAAAATGGTTGTTTTACCACAGCCCGGCGGTGCAATAATAAGTGTATTATATAAATTGCCGTTCTCAAAAATATATGGCATAACCTTTGCGGCACAGTCTTTAACTTCATGGGCAATTCTGATATTTGCAGATGATATATTCTTAAAGCCACAGGCTTGGCCGTCCTTTATGATTACCTTTCCGCAAAAACCGATTCTGTGGCCTCCCTCAACTGTTATGTACCCCTGCCTCAACTGATTTTCGTAAGCATATGCCGAATGCTTTGTGGTAAATTCCAAAAGTTCACTCATATGCCTTTTATTAATCACCGTATTCAGCCATACTTCCTTTTTGCCGTAACACAAAACAAGCCTTTTTGATAATCTCATTCTTATCTCCGTCAGTAACCTGAAATCAATATTCTGGTTCAACACAGCTTGTCTTATTTCAACAGGCAGATTTTTCAATATTTCCTGCATAATAAATGACCCCCTGTCCTTACAACATATGACAGGGGGATTAAAATATTACTCTTTATTTTTTTGCCATGCTCCGGTTCTGAAAAATACATATGACATAACCATGGCAATGGTCCAGCCCACCGGCCAGGAATACCATATACCGGTAACCTGCCAGATTGTGGAGAATACAAATGCCAGTATTACTCTCAGCAAAAGATCAGTAAAGGTAGAAACCATAAAAAGCTTCATAGCCCCACTTCCGCGCAGTACACCGTCACACACCAGTTTTACGCTGATGACGATATAAAAAGGTGACACTATCCTTAAAAAATCAAGACCAGTTGTTCTTGCAAGTTCAGTACTGTCTTCGTTCATAAACATTTCCAACAGCCCAGCTCCACCGGCAAAATATGCCAGAAAGAAGCAACAGGCCAGAGTCACTGCCATAACAATACCTGCATTGCAGCCTTTACTTACCCGTATGCTTTTGCCTGCTCCAATATTCTGTGCCGTAAATCCCGATACACCATTACCTAAGGTTGTAAGGCTTGTAATGGCAAACGTATTAAGCTTTACTGCTGCAGAATATCCTGCAATAACGCTGGAACCATAACCATTAATAATAATCTGGATTATTACATTGCCTACGGATATAAAACTCTGCTGCAAAATACTCGGAATTGCAATGCCGCATATCTTTTTGAGAAGGCTTACGTCAAACAGCCTGTATTTTTGTGTTACAACGGCTTTCAATCTTACCCTGAGCACCAGCATTGAAAAAATACAGGCTGCTCCCTGGGCAATAAATGTAGCCCATGCAACACCTGCCACACCCCACATAAACACCGCAACAAAAAGAAAGTCGAGAAGCACATTACCAACAGAGGACATTATAAGAAAATATAGCGGTGTCCTGCTGTCGCCTAAACTGTTGAATATTCCCGTGGTTATATTGTACATAAACAGAAATACAAAGCCTGCAATATATATCATAAGATACAATGTGCCATCCTCAAATACATCCTGCGGAGTGTTGAGCATATGCATTACCGGCTTTGAGAGCAAAAGACCAATTATTGTAAGCCCTACAGACAGGATAACGCTTGCAATCAACGCAGTTGATATTGCCATCTTCATATCTTTTTGCTTTTTTGCACCAAAAAGCTGGCTAACCACCACTGATACCCCCATCTGGGAGCCTATTGCAATAGCCATTAAAAGCATGGTAACCGGATAGCTTGCGCCAACCGCCGCAAGTGCACCTTCACCGGCATATTTTCCTGCTATGACACTGTCCGCAATGTTATACATCTGCTGGAACGCAACACCAATAAACATTGGTATTGTGTACTTAATTAAAACCTTCGCCGGCACATCCTGTGTTAAATCCCTAATCATATAAAGCCTCTTTCCCGTAAGTTATTCAACTGATTTCAATGATTCAACCATTGGAATTTTTTTCATCTTTCTGTACATCACCAGGTTAACAAACACTGCAAATATCATTGTAATTCCAAAGGAATACAAATATGACTGCCAGTATATATCATACCCGAATATTACATCTTCCATTGCAATGGTATCCATAATGAAGTGATGAAGAAAAACTCCCAGAACCAATCCTATTATAGCACCCAGAATGGTAATTACAACATTTTCTCTGTATACATATGCTGAAACCTCATTATCATAAAAGCCCAGAACCTTAATAGTTGCTATTTCCCTGATACGCTCCGAAATATTAACATTGGTAAGATTATATAATACAACAAATGCAAGTGCTCCTGCGGATATAATCAGTACAAGTGTAATGAGGCCAAGAGACTGGACCATATCATTGAATCTTTCAATATTCCCCGATATAAAGGTTATATTGTCCACCTGGTCCTTTTCCATATATTCACTGCCAAGCTTTTCTTCGGCCTCCTTTGTGCTGTCTTTGGCAATTCCTAAAATTGTGTTAAAGCAAGGCTCTTCACCAAAAATTTCCGTATAGTAATCATCCTTCATAAAAACGTAATGTCCCACATACATTTCGGCAATATCTGTTACTTTAACCTTCCTTATCTTATCTGAAACTTTAAGTTCTAAATAATCGCCTTTTTTAAGATTAAGCTTTTCTGCTGCATAAGTGGTAATTACAACGCCCTGGCTGTCCCATGAACAATCCACACCTTTCTTTCTTCTCAGGTGAATGTATGGGTTCATTTCCTGCTCTGCAGAAATAACATATACTGAGGCATCAAGCTCCTTATCTTCACCAATTACCGTTCCTGTAAATTGGGATGCATACATTGCTTTTTCAAAATAAGAATCATTCTTAACCTCATCCAGAAAATCTTTTACAGCCTCATTACTTAACTCACCTTCAAGTGAAATTGCCACATTATACTGCAAAATCTCATTAAACTGCTTATTTATAAGCCCCTGAATACTGTTTTTAATTCCAAAGCCCGCTATAAGCAGTGCAGTACACCCGGCAATACCGATAAGTGTCATAAGAAAACGCTTCTTGTATCTGAAAATGTTTCTTGCCGTAACTTTGCGTATAAAAGAAAATCTCTTCCAGATAAAACCAATATGCTCAAGAAAAATCTTCTTACCCATCTTAGGTGCTTTTGGCCGCATAAGCTGTGCAGGCTGTGATACCAGTTCCTTGTAGCATGCAAAAATTGAAGCAAGGGTGGTGATGCCTGTCATACTTGCAACTGCAATAATATTAGTCACAGTGTGCACATCAAAAGCAATGTCAGGCAGCTGATAAACAATTGTCCAACAGTAATAAATCACTGTCGGGAATATAAGGTTACCGGCAATACATCCCAGAATGCCCCCAAAAACAGAAGCTGTAAATGCGTACAGGATATACTTAAGCGATATGGCAATTCTGCCATATCCGAGTGCTTTATATGTACCAATAAGTCCTCTCTGCTCATCTACCATTCTCGTCATTGTAGTAAGACATACAAGTGCTGCAACAAAAAAGAAAAATACCGGAAAAATTCTCGCAATATCCCTCATCTGATTAGCACTGTTTTCATACGCTACAATTGCATAATTCATATCTCTGTCAAGAATGTGCCATTTTGCATCAGGCTCCATGCCATACATTTCCAGTTTTTCATTAATGTCCCTGCACTGACTTAAGCCCAATTCCTCAAGTCTTTCTGACACATCATCAACACTTTTCTCATATTCGCTGCTTGTGTAGAAATTGTACCTGTCAGTATCCTCCAAATCAACATAGCAGTTAGTATACACAGGCAGAGAAAAATCATCCTCACCAATCATTGCAATGAAGCTCACACTACCGCTGCCAATCTGGGAATTTCCCAGTTCATAAGACATATAAACCGGTGTATAGACAAATCCGACTATTGTATATTCCTGAACCTTAAGGCTGGAATTAATATCACTGTCATCTCCCGATACAAAAGTAAGCTTATCACCAATCTTCATATCAGTTCCGCGGATACGTTCATATTTAACCACACACTCCCCGCTGTTTTGAGGAAGTCTGCCCTCTTTTATACGAATCTGGTTGATATTACCCGGATTATCATTGGGAATGGACATAATTTTAAAAACCTGATAAGAATTGCCCACCATACTAAGAACATCCACCGACTTACCGGCCGCAATATTCTTAACACCTTGTATTTTTCTTATTTCCTCCAGATTATTCTCATCAAGACCGATTGTTGAAACAATATTCAAATCATACAGATTGTAATCATCAAAATATTTATCTGCCGAAAACTTCATATCCCCTGAAGCAGCAGAAACCCCTGCAAAAAATGCAACGCCAATCATAACAATTGCAAATATTGCAAAGAATCGTCCAAATGACTTTTTTACCTCTCTCAAAATATCTTTAAATAAAGCACCCATTACCATTCAATCCTTTCTACCGGTGTAGGATTATCATTGACGGTAATCTCTGAAATTTTACCATTTTTTACCTTGATAACCTTGTCGCCCATATCCGTAAGTGCAAGGTTGTGTGTGATAACAATAACTGAAACTCCTCTGTTTCTGCAGGTATCCTGAAGGAGCTGCAAAATTGCCTTACCTGTATTGTAATCAAGGGCTCCCGTAGGCTCATCACACAGCAAAAGCTTAGGATTCTTGGCAATTGCCCTGGCAATGGCAACTCTCTGCTGCTCACCACCCGACAGCTGGGCAGGGAAATTGTTCTTCCTGTCTCCAAGACCAACTGCCTCTATTACTTCATCAATATCAAGGGGCTCCTTACATATCTGAGTTGCAAGTTCAACATTCTCTCTTACCGTCAGATTTGGAACCAGATTATAAAACTGGAAGACAAAGCCTATGTCATACCTTCTGTAAGTTGTAAGTTCCTTTGCAGAAAAAAGGTCAATCCGCCTTCCGTCAACAGTAATCTCACCTGAAGTTGACTTGTCCATACCGCCAAGCAGATTAAGTATAGTACTCTTTCCGGCTCCACTTGGTCCTGCAATAACGGTAAACTCTCCCTTTTCCACAGAAAAGTCCACGCCTGACAGTGCTTCGATATCAACCTCTCCCATTCTATAAATCTTTTTTACATTCTTAAATTCTATATAACTCATAGCATTCTCTCCATTTATATAAAAACTCTGCAGATATTAACAAATATTGTAACATATTTTTTAGTAAAATGGAATACACCTATTAAGAACAAATTACTATGTACAAGGGGGCATTTTGTATGTTACGGAAAATAAAGATACTTTCAGGCATTATCATTGGGGCATTATTTGGACTTCTGACATCCTGTTGTATTCTTTATTTTTTTGTATACGACAACCTTCAGTGGCAGAATGCCAATTATATATATTACAGCTGCACATCTGAAAACGAGCCTAAAACACTTGAAGAGCCGACTCAGCTTTACGCCAGATATGCCGCTCTTGCAGACGCAGGCACAGGCAATATACTTTTTAGCAAAAATGGCAGTGAGAAGGTTCCTATGGCAAGCACCACCAAAATTATGACTTGCATCATCGCATTGGAGGCAATGTCACCTGAAGAAACCTGCATTGCTTCAAAATACGCAGCTTCAATGCCTGATGTCCAGATGGACCTTGTGGCCGGCGAAGAATTTTGCCTGAAAGATCTTTTATATGCACTTATGCTGCGTTCCTACAATGATTCAGCTGTAGTTATAGCCGAAAATGTGGCATTTGACTATCTTGGCAGAAATAAATCGGTCAACCCTGAACTTTACAAAAAAGTCAAAGACACAGGTCTTGATAAAATTGACACTGCCACTTCCAAAGAGCTTGTAAGTATTTTTGCCGGTCTTATGAACGAAAAAGCTGTAAGTCTCGGCTGCAATGATACATATTTTATAACACCAAACGGCCTTGATGCCAGTGACGATAACTCAGTTCACTCTTCCACAGCCATTGATATGTGCCACATTATGGCTTACTGTATCAAAAATCAGGATTTCCTGTCCATCACCCAGACTCAGGAATACACATTTAAAAGCAGCAAAAGAACATACTCTTTTACCAACGCCAACACATTTTTCCAGATGATGGACGGCGTAATCTCAGGAAAAACCGGTTTTACCAATGATGCCGGTTACTGTTATGTATGTGCTCTGGAAAATGATGGCAGAACCTACGTCAGTGCAGTACTTGCCAGCGGCTGGCCGGGAAACAAAACATACAAATGGCTTGACACTAAAAAGCTTTTAAAATTCGGCATTAACAATTTCTTTTCCACAAACCTTGTAAATAAGATACCATCACTTAGCCTCCTCACTCCCACAGGCAACAAGGAAACATACGGAATGTCAGAAAAATATGAATTTTCTCCGCTTCTTAGCGGTAACGAAAATTTTTTATATGAATATGAAATTGTAGATAACGGAATCTTCTCGTCCGATGTATATTTAAACATCTATATTGACAATAAGCTTATTGACAGTATTTTGCTATAGTTGTATAATTACCGTGAGTAAATATTACGGAGGGCAAAATGAAAGTTTATAAGGTTTATCCAGGCGGAAAACACAAGGTACTTACTATGAGTTACGACGACGGCAAACTGGCAGACAGACGTCTCGTTGAGATTTTTAATAAATATGGAATAAGGGGCACCTTTAACCTTAATTCCGGTATGATTAATGACGAGAACAGAATTCCGCCATCAGAGTGGAAGGAGCTGTACAAAGGGCACGAAATTGCAGCCCACACTGTGACTCATCCTACCATCGCCCGTTGCCCTAAGACACAGATTATCGATGAATTGTTAGAGGATCGCAAAGTTCTTGAAAAGTATACAGGTTACCCTGTC
>JBJENU010000284.1:0-1579 GCA_051880355.1 Lachnospiraceae bacterium
TGCCTCCTGTAATAAGTATTGTTTTTGTCATTTTATACTCCTCCTAAAATTATGACAAATTATGTAACCTAATCATATATTAAAAGACTAAAAAAGTCAAATAAAAAAGAGTCCGCTTGTGCGGACTCTTGCAATCCTATTTACTTGTCATTTGCAGCTGCAACGCCAGGAAGTTCCTTACCTTCAAGGAACTCAAGTGAAGCACCGCCGCCTGTAGAGATGTGTGTCATCTTGTCGCCGAAACCAAGGTTGTTAACAGCTGAAGCTGAATCACCACCGCCAATGATTGTTGTTGCACCTTCAAGATCTGCAAGTGCCTTAGCAACTGCAATAGTACCATTTGCGAAGTTTGGCATTTCGAAACAGCCCATAGGTCCGTTCCATACTACTGTCTTGGCATCCTTTAAAGCATCTGTAAACAATTCACATGTCTTAGGTCCAATGTCAAGGCCTTCCCAGTCATCAGGAATCTCACCGAGATTGCAAACCTTAGTATTTGCATCGTTAGAGAAATCGTCTGCTGCAATATTATCAACAGGTGTAAGAAGCTTAACGCCCTTTGCCTTAGCCTTTTCTTCCATCTCAAGTGCGTACTGCTTGTAATCCTCTTCAAGAAGAGACTTGCCTACTGTGTAGCCGTGAGCAGCCATAAATGTGTAAGCCATACCGCCACCGATGATAAGCGTATCAACCTTGTCAAGAAGGTTCTCAATTACAGGAATCTTTGAAGAAACCTTAGAACCTCCAAGAATTGCTACGAATGGTCTTACAGGGTTATTAACGGCATTGCCGAGGAAATCAATTTCCTTCTGCATAAGATAACCAACAACAGCTGTATCAACAAACTGTGTTACACCAACATTTGAGCAGTGAGCTCTGTGAGCTGTACCAAATGCATCATTAACAAATACATCACAGATAGAAGCAAGGTCCTTAGAGAATGCTTCACCATTCTTTGACTCTTCCGGTCTGAAACGGGTATTCTCAAGGAGGATAACCTCACCATCCTTCATCTGAGCTACAGCAGCTCTTGCATTAGCTCCAACTACTTCATCATCTGCAACAAACTTAACTTCCTGACCGAGAATTTCTGAAAATCTCTTAGCTACAGGAGCAAGTGTGAAGTTTGCATCAGGTCCCTTTGGCTTGCCAAGGTGTGAGCAGAGAATAACCTTGCCGCCGTCAGCAACGAGCTTCTTGATTGTAGGAACAGCAGCTACAAGTCTGTTCTCATCTGTAATCTTGCCGTCAACAATAGGTACGTTGAAATCAACACGTACTAATACTCTCTGTCCTTTAACATTAATATCATCTACTGATTTTTTGTTAAGCATAATTAAATCATCCTTTCCAATTCTTGCAAATTTTATGGAATTCTATCCAAGAAATCATATCTTACAATTACAGGAAATATCATTGTAAAATATCATTTCCTGTATATAATTACGGACCCGGTCACCCTTTTACAGAGTGACCGTGCCCTTATAAAATTAAGCCAATTCAGCGAAGTACTTGATTGTTCTTACCATCTGGCTTGTGTATGAGTTCTCGTTATCATACCAAGAAACAACCTCAACCT
>JBJENU010000285.1:0-6748 GCA_051880355.1 Lachnospiraceae bacterium
TTGCCAGAGCAATAGCTATAGGAGGCACCATACCGCCAACCATAACTGATGCCATTATATCAAAATTTCCGGAAGCAATGGCTGCAGTACCGAAAACATAAGCCGCCTTATTGAATGGACCGCCCATATCTATGGACATCATTGCACCCAATATGCATCCAAGAAGTATCTTACTTGCATCTCCCATATTAGTGAGGAAGTTTGCAAGACCTTCATTGAGAAGTCCCATCACAGGATTTATGGCACACATTACCAGGGCAACTATTCCAAGACCTGCAAGTGGGTAAATGAGTACAGGCTTGATTCCGTTTAAAGCCTTTGGCATCTTATCGCACGCCCTCTCCAGCATAAGCACAAGAAAACCACCTATGAAGCCTGCAAGCAAAGCACCCAAAAAGCCTGATGGGACATCTCCCCCCGGAGCAGCAAATGTGGCACCCGAAACTGCCATTGCGCCACCTGCCATACCTACAAGAAAACCAGGTCTGTCTGCAATACTCTTGCCTATATAACCTGCAAGAACCGGTATCATAAAGCTAAATGCATATCCGCCAATGGTTTTAAACCATGCCGCAGCTGCCAGATGAGTACCAAAATCGCCATCCTGCGGAGCTCCGCCGATGGAGTCTATGAGGAAAGCAATGGCAATAAAAATACCGCCTGCCACCGTAAACGGAAGCATATTGGAAACTCCGTTCATCAGATGCTTGTACATCTTTCTGCCAAACCTTTCATCGCCTTCTGACACAGACCTGTTGCTGTCTGCACCACCCTCATGATGATAAACGGCAGCGTTGCCGTCTTCAATGCGTTTTATCAGTTCTTCCGGCATCTTGATTCCGTCTGACACCTTGGTACGGATAACCTTCTTTCCATCAAAACGTGCCATCTCTACAGTTTTGTCAGCAGCTACGATAATGCCATCACAGTTTGCAATCTCCTCATCTGTCAGTATATTCTTGGCACCGCCGGAGCCATTGGTTTCTACCTTAATAGATATTCCAAGCTTCCTTCCTGCCTTTTCCAGTGCCTCTGCCGCCATGTATGTATGAGCTATACCGGTAGGGCAGGCTGTCACTGCAAGTACTCTGTATCCGTCCTTTGACTTTTCTTTCTGTTCAGGTTCATCAGGGAATTTTTCCCTCTCCATATCATCTATTATCTTTAAGAATTCATCTTTATTCTTTGCATTCAGCAGCTTTCCGCGAAAATCCTCGTCCATAAGGATAGTCATCAGCCTTGAGAGTACCTCAAGATGGACATCACCATCATTAGGTGCTGCTATCATAAACAGCAGGTTGGAAGGTTCATCATCAAGCGCCTCGTAATCAACACCTGACGGTACTGTCATTGCTGCCAGGGACGGAGCCTTGACAGAGGCACTTTTGGCATGGGGTATGGCAATGCCGTCACCAACAGCAGTAGAGCCCTTGTCCTCACGAGCCAGAATACTCTTGGTGTATTCTTCTCTGTCGGCTATATTACCGCCCTTTACCTGCAAATCCACCAGCATATTTATAGCTTCGCCCTTTGACTTCGGCGAGCCGTTAAGAAGTATGCTGTCCGCTTTCAGCAAGTCAACTATTCTCATAAAAATACCTCCTTTTATAATATATCAGAGTGTTTTCAGCAGCTCTGCAATTTTTTCCCTTGTGGCAAGACCGTCAGAAAAAGCAGTAGCTCCTCCTGCGGCAGTTCCAAGTTTCAGTGCGTATTCGTAATCACCCCTTAAAGCTCCGGCTGTAAAGCCTGCCACCATTGAATCACCGGCGCCCACGGAATTTTTCACCGTTCCCCTGCATACACCGCAGCGATGCATTTTGCCGAATTCGTCCATAAGTATGGCGCCATTACCTGCCATGGAAACAAGCACGTTGACTGCTCCCATATCCTGTAATTTTCTTGCATAGGTCTCGATTTCCTGGTCTGTTTCAAGGTTAATGCCAAACATCTCACCAAGCTCATGATTGTTGGGTTTCACCAGATAAGGCTTATATTTCAGCACATTCAGCAACAGGTCTTTTGTAGCATCAACCACCACCCTTATATTCTTGCCGGAAATTCTTTCAAGTATTCTCTCATAAATATCAGAAGGTAAAGATGATGGAATACTTCCTGCCAATATAAGAATATCATTGTCAGCAAGGCTCTCCAGCTTCTCAAAAAGAACCGCCATAGCTTTATCATCTATGTCAGGACCCTGTCCGTTTACTTCAGTCTCCTCACCAGACTTTATCTTCACATTTATACGGGAATTACCTTTTTCAAGATGTACAAAATCTGTATCTATACCCATATCAGCAAGTCCTTTTTCAATGGCCTCTCCTGTGAAGCCTGCCGTAAAGCCAAGGGCTTTGGAACTGACCCCCAGTTCTTTCAGCACAATGGACACGTTAATTCCCTTTCCTCCGAAATACATTTCCTCTCTCTCAGAACGGTTGGTAGCTCCCAGCTTCATTTCCCCTATATGAATTACATAATCGATAGCAGGATTGAACGTTACAGTATATACCAAATCACATTACCTCCTTTATATTTGCCTTGGTCAGGTATCTCTTATCCTCCAGTCTGTCTGTAATTATCTTCACCCCTCCAAGCTGTGCAAATGTCACTGAAGCAATCTGGTCGAATTTGGAGTGGTCAGCCAGAATATATGTGTTGCGGCTGTTATGTATCACTGCTGACTTGATGCTTGCTTCATTGCGGTCAGGTGTTGTAATTCCCGCCGAGATTGAAACACCGTTTGCTCCAATAAAGCTTTTGGTAAAATTATAGCTCTGCAGATTGTTTACACATTCAGCACCAACTATAGCCTCAGTGGTGACCTTAATCTCCCCTGCCGGTATATAAACCTTAAAACCCCGCTGGGCTAATTTTTTAGCGTGGGTAAAGGCATTGGTCACAAAAGTAACTTTTTTATTGGAAAGAAAATCAATCATCTTTTCCGTTGTGGTTCCTGCGTCAATAAAAACAAAATCGCCGTCATCAACCAGAGAAGCTGCATATCTTGCAATTGCGATTTTTTCCTCCGTGAACATTTTTGATTTTGACTCCACATCATGTTCAACCAGATTCAGTGAATTATCCTCTGCCGATACAGCTCCGCCGTGAACCTTTTTTATCAGTCCCCTTTCATCAAGAGATGTCAAATCCCGGCGCACAGTAGATTCTGAAGTCTCCAGCAGCTTGCACAATTCAGCCAGCGTCACACTGTTATTCTGTCTTATTTGTTCTAAAATTATTGAATGTCTTTCCTCTGTTAGCATTATTCCACCTTCTTAACAATATATTCTTTGAATGTTTTTGACTGTTTATGATTGTTTCTGATATGATAATACCATATTAAAAATAGAAAATCAAGCATTTTCTTTCAAAATCTTCCAAAAAGTTTCAAAATTTCACTACATAATCACAGGACTCAATTGTTACCTGCCTGTGGGCCACCACAATGGATGTTGAGTTCTTCATAATATTTTTCATTGCCGCAATAACATCTCTTTCATTTTTGTTGTCAAGAGCCGATGTCGCTTCGTCCATAATAATGTAAGGTGCATGCTTTAAAAATGCTCTGGCTATTCCAATTCTCTGCTGTTGGCCGCCGGAAAAGTTTCTGCCGCAATCAAGAATCACCGTATCATATCCGTCGGGAAGCCTTGTGATAAACTCGTGGGCGTTGGCTAATCTGGCAGCATTTTCTATGTCCTCATCGGAGGCGTCAAGGTTACCATATCGGATATTTTCTCTTATGGTTTCCCTGAAAAGAAATGTATTCTGTGGGATATAGGCAATCTGACTTCTCAAATCCCCGGTTCCCAGTGTATCAATATTTTGTCCGTTAATCAGTATTTCTCCTGCCTGTATGTTATATAATTTTAAAATCAGTTTGACCAGTGTACTTTTTCCGCATCCTGTCTGTCCCACCAGCGCCGTGCTTGAATTTTCATTGAATTTGGCAGAGAAATTTTCAATTACCATCCGGCCGTTATACCCAAAGGATACATTTTTAAATTCAATGGGCCCGCTGCCAATTTTACTATGAGTACTATTATTGTCTGTTTCCTCCTGCTCTTCCATAAAATCAAACACAACATCGGCTCTTGCTATGCAGTTAATAAGCTCAGGGAAGTACTTTCCAAGCTGTAAAAAATTAAAGCTAAAGGAGCCATACAGAGTGTATATTGCTGCAACTCCGCCCAGAGTGCACATATTATTTTTTATAAGCACAACTGACACCAGCAAAAAGCCTAATGAGCATACCATATCAAAAAATGTATTTATTGAACTTAAAGCCGCAGCATTATTCCAGTACTCTCTTTGTACGCGGCAATTATCGTTATTTTTCTTTTCAAATTTGTGTAAAAGAATTTCCTTTCCGGAAAATATTTTAAATATTTCACGGCAGGCTATAATATCCAAAAATGTCTGCGTAAGCTGTGATTTGCATTTTGACATTTCCTTACCCTGGGCCTTCATTAGCGGAACATATTTTGAATTCACAAACAAAGACAGAGCATTAATTGCCACGATACAGGTTGCCAGTATGGGACTGATAATATACATTGGAATAATGTAAACGATAACTGACATAAGCGGTGTTGTAACTCTGCGAAGTCTGGATGTAAATATCTGACTTGCCGTGTCTGCATCATTCATAAGCTTTGATACAATCTCGCCGCTGTGATGTCTGTCAAAATAGCTCATAGGCAATTTAAAAAGCTTTGCAATCATCATTGTCTGTACATATGAGTTCCCGCGTTTTGCATAAATATCATAAAGCGCCCCCAACACAAAAAATACAAGCAATGCAATAAGACTTATCACAATACAGGTAATGGTCAGTTTCCAAAAGCCGCTCATATTTCCTGATTGAGCCATATCCACAAGATTATTTACATAATACGATAAGGACAAATTAAGAAAATTATCTCCCACCATATGTACAACCATTGCAAAAAGATATATTGGCAAAGATTTGCCCATCAATGCCAGAAACTTAAAAAATGTAAATCTACGCTTCATTGCCTGCCTCCATATTCCATAATTGTCTGTATATTCCGTTTTGTGCAACAAGACTATTGTGGTTTCCCTGCTGTACCAGTCTGCCTTTGTCCATAACATATATCACATCCGCCTTACTTGCCAGCTTAAGCTTATGGGAAATCATTATTATGGTTTTGGTGCCCTTTAACTTATTCAGGGTGTCCATAATAATATTTTCAGTAGCCGCATCCACAGATGACGTTGGCTCGTCAAGCAGTATTGCGTCTGCATCTGCCACTAATGCCCTTGCTATACATATTCTCTGCTTTTCTCCACCGGAAAGACCTGCCCCGTTCTCTCCGATAACAGTGTCATAGCCATCCGGCAGGCTTGCAATTTTTTCATGTATCCCTGCCATTTTAGCACTTGCAATAATTTTTTCATCATCTGCGGTGCTGTTTCCAATGGCAATATTTTCCCTGATAGTTCCGCTAAAAATAACAGGCTGCTGGGTTACCAGAGCTCTTTTACCGCTTATTACACATTTTCCCGCAAATTCATCCTCCAGCCCGGATAGTATACGCATAATTGTGGATTTTCCCTGTCCCGACATACCTACAAAGGCAACTGTGGTATCAGGCGCAATGGCAAGACTCACATCATCAAGATTTATCTTCCCCTTATCATAACCAAAGGACAGATTTTTTAATGTAAAGCTGCCATCACCGGTAGTTTCATATCCCGGCTTTCCAATGGCAGGCGCCGCAGCTATTTTACTTAGTCTGGCAACTGCAATTCTTTTTTCCTTCACATCTGATATATTGAATGGCAATTCCTTTATACATGAAATAATCTTGTTTATAAGCAAAATATAAACCGCCATTTCACTTACTGACATTTTTCCTTCAAGCACCATAAAAAATGCAAAAGCAGGACATATCATATTGGGAATGCAAAACAAAAGCCTTGATACAGTCTGTGAAAAATGCATTATCCACGCACGTTTATATTCGTTATCCAAAATAGCCTTAATGCACAAATTAACCTTAGAAATCACGTAATCATAAAGATTATAGGTTTTTACCAGTTCAATTCCCGCAACTTTGTCTGATACCTGCTCCACCAGTGCATCAATATTACCCTTTCTTTTTTTAGCCAGCTCCTTAAGAATATTGCCCCAGTAATTCATAATCAGTATAATCACCGGATACAAAACAGCCGGAATCAGTAGCATATAAATGTTGTGCCAGCCCACATATATGGCCACTACCACAATTGAAACAATATTGCTAAAAAAATTAGGCAGCGTTGCAGCCGTATATTTTTCAAGTTCACCTATGTCAGCCGTCATTTTTGACAGCAGACTTCCCCTTGTTTCCTCATTCCAGAATGAATTCCCGGTTTTTAACAAAGCCTCCACTATTAACTGCTGGGATTCTTTAACTACAGCTGCACTATATTTTCCAATACTCCTGCCTCCGGCAAGGGCAAGGATTGCAGCCAGTGCAATTAATGGGACAACCTGCACAAGCAAAGGCACAATATCTATGTCCTTGCCCCCGATTAAATCCGCCACCTTATTGGCAATAAGACCTGTTCCATACACCGTGCAAACAGAAATTGCCATTGAACAAAAAACATTAAAAACAAGATACCCGCTATTACGTTTCAAAATCTTCATCCTCCTGACTTTTATAATTATTTTTACAATAAACTCAATTGTAAATCGAATTTCCATACCTAATTCGATTTGTTGTGTACTCTCATG
>JBJENU010000286.1:0-1574 GCA_051880355.1 Lachnospiraceae bacterium
AAAATAATATACGTTAAACTTAAACGCACCCCAGGTTCTCTCCAGTGTAGTACCAAGGAAGTAGTAAAAATACAGTGAAATGAAAATCCAGAAAATATTTGTGTTAGGCGGCTGTATTACAAAGGTTATAATACGCCACACCTGTCCCTGAAGAATTTTACTTACATCAAGGCTTAAATAATTATAATACGTATCAGGCCAGAAGGAAATAACAATAAATCCAACTGCATACACGGCAATAACATAAAGCATAAGATTCTTTATGGCATACCTGCCCCATTTACGTTCTAACTTATCAAACCAACTCATATTCAATTAACCTTTCTCGCTTCAATTATTGATATTATACTTAAACTTCTTAACTTTGTCAACTTTCATATCAGTGCTGATAAGCAAAAAATTCTTGATATTTTTCGCATTATGCACTATAATATCTTAGATTAGATAAAAATTTAAAGTACAGACAAGGAGGCAGGCGTTTATGCCAACCGAAACTACTAATTTGAAGACATACAGACTTGGCATCGACATTGGTTCAACCACTGTTAAAATAGCGGTCCTTGACGATGACGGCTCTATTCTTTTTTCAGATTACAAAAGACATTACGCAAACATCCAGGAGACCTTATCTTCTCTTCTTTTGAAGGCTAAGACTCTTCTTGGAGCAATGAATATAAATCCTGTAATTACAGGTTCAGGCGGACTCACTCTTGCGAAGCATCTGGAAGTTCCCTTTGTGCAGGAAGTTGTTGCAGTTTCAACAGCCTTAACGGACTACGCACCACAGACTGATGTTGCAATTGAGCTTGGCGGTGAGGATGCTAAAATTATTTACTTTACCAATGGCATTGACCAGAGAATGAATGGTATCTGCGCCGGCGGCACAGGTTCCTTCATTGACCAGATGGCATCTCTTTTACAGACTGATGCAGCAGGTCTTAATGAATATGCCAAAGGATATAAAGCTATTTATCCTATTGCTGCACGTTGCGGTGTGTTTGCCAAGACTGATATCCAGCCTCTGATAAATGAAGGTGCTACCAGAGAAGATTTGGCCGCATCTATTTTTCAGGCTGTTGTCAACCAGACTATTTCAGGTCTTGCATGCGGCAAGCCAATCCGTGGCAATGTTGCGTTCCTTGGAGGCCCTCTTCACTTTCTTTCAGAGCTTAAGGCTGCTTTTGTAAGAACTCTTAATCTTACACCTGAACAGACAATTGCTCCTGAACACTCACATCTTTTTGCTGCCGTAGGTTCAGCCCTCAATGCACATACAGATGTGACTGTCAACATTGACAACATAATTTCCCGTCTTGAAGGTAAAATCAAGATGGAATTTGAAGTGGAGCGTATGGAGCCGCTTTTTGAGAGCGAGGCTGATTTTGCAGCCTTTGAAAACAGACATAACTCACACAGTGTTGCCACAGGTGATTTAGCCTCATATACCGGTAACTGTTACCTTGGTATTGATGCCGGCTCTACCACCACCAAGGTTGCCCTGGTGGATGAGGATGGTAAGCTTCTTTACTCTTTCTACAGCAGTAATAACGGAAATCCTCTCGCCACCACAATTA
>JBJENU010000287.1:0-6692 GCA_051880355.1 Lachnospiraceae bacterium
ATTCATCGGCGCAGACTCTGGCCTCTTCAACAGTTGCAAGCAGTGGTGAGCCTGTAACAACCGGGACATTGGCTCTTATTGCCGCTTCCCTGGCTCTGTCCTTGTGCCCCATAAGGCGCATAACTTCTTCATCCGGCCCGATAAAATCAATATTGAGTTCTGCACACTGACGGGCAAATTCAGGATTTTCGGCAAGCATTCCGTATCCGGGATGAATTGCCTGAACTCCTGTTGATGTTGCAACCGTAAGGATTGCGTCCATATTTAAATAACTGTCTGCCAAAAGAGGCCCGCCAATGCAGTAGCTCTCATCAGCCATACTTACATGAAGGGCATTGCGGTCAGCCTCAGAATATATGGCAACCGACTGTATACCCATTTCATGCAAAGCCCTGATGATTCTTACTGCAACCTCGCCTCTGTTGGCGATTAAAATTTTAGAATACATACTAACCTCTCTTATGCATCTGCAATAGCGAAAGAAAACTCACCTACGGTACATACCCTGCCATTGACACTGAGTGTTCCCTTGAGTACATACAGAGGATGATGCTCCCTTACAAGTACTGTATCAATCTTAATCAAATCACCCGGCACTACGCGGCTCTTAAACTTTACGTTGTTAAGACCGGTGTATACCGGAATTTTGCCGCCTGCTGTCATCTGCTCTTTGAACATAATACATGAAGCCTGTGCCATAATTTCACACTGGATAACTCCGGGCACTATGGGATTTCCCGGAAAATGTCCCTGCAAAAAGAACTCATCGCCTCTTACCTTGTAGTAAGCAGTGGCACTTCCGTCCTCATTGAGATATGCTTCATCCACTAAAAGCATTGGCTCCCTGTGTGGCAATATATTTTTTAATTCTTCTCTGTCCATATCAGTTCTCCTCATACCATAGGCTTAAGCTTAATCAAAGGCTGGTTGTATTCAACCATATCTCCCTTGGCTGCACAAATCTCTTCAACAATACCATCCTGGCTTGCCGTGATATCATTAAGCATTTTCATGGCTTCGATGGTTCCTACAATGTCACCCTTCCTTACTACGTCACCTTTTTTAAGCTGTGGACTGCCATCATAGATGCCAACCATAGGTGAATAAATGGTAATTAAACCATCATCAACCACCGTAGCTACTGCCATGGCTTCTGCCACAGTGGGCACAGGCTGCGCCGGCATTACAGGTGCAGGTATGTAACCAGTCTGCTGTGAGCTTAAACTGATTTCAAAATCTCCATCTTTTATTGAAAGGCTTGTTAAGCCCATTTCCTTGTAGAATTCGCCAATCTGTTCAAGTGTGTACATAAGACCTCCATTAGAACTTCTTAAATGCTAAACATGCGTTGTGTCCGCCAAAGCCCAGTGAACTGCTTACAGCATATTCCAGAGGGGCAGCTACAGCCTTGCCCGGTGTGTAATCAAGATCACACTCAGGGTCAGGATTGTTAAGATTAATTGTTGGCGGAACAAGATTTTTTTCAAGTGCAAGCAGACACACAATAGCCTCAACTGCACCTGTTGCACCAAGCATATGACCTGTCATTGATTTGCTTGAGCTGATATGAAGCTTATATGCATCATCGCCAAACACCATTTTAAGTGCTTTTGTCTCCATGGCATCATTCATATGAGTTCCTGTGCCGTGGGCATTGACATAGGTTACTGCTGCATCAGTAATACCAGCCTCGTCAACAGCAAGCTTAATTGCCCTTGCCGCACCGTCAGCCTCAGGGTCCGGTGCAGTAATATGATATGCATCAGCTGTGTTGCCATATCCCACGATTTCGCCGTAAATTTTGGCATTACGTGCAACTGCGTGGTCATACTCTTCAAGCACAAGAATACCTGCGCCCTCGCTCATGACAAAACCATTCCTGTTAACGTCAAAAGGTCTGCAGCCTTCATCAGGTGTCTCGCTGAGAGACAAAGCCTGACAGCTTACAAAGCCTGCCATTGCCAGCTCATTGATTGCAGCTTCGGCACCGCCTGCAATAATTGCATCAGCGTAGCCGTGCTTAATTGCCCTGTAAGCTTCGCCTACAGTGTGTGAAGAAGTCGCACAGGCTGTCACTACAGGAAGTGTAGGACCTTTTGCACCATACTTAATTGAAACCGTACCGGTTGCCATATTGGAAATCATCATAGGAACAAAGAAAGGGGATACCCTGTCAGGTCCTTTAGTTTCACACTTCATATATTCGCTTATGATTGTATTAATGCCGCCTATACCGGTACCTATGTATACACCGAGTCTGTTTTTATCAATATCAGACTCCATAATGCCACTCATCTCAACAGCTTCTGTAGCCGCTGCAACAGCATACTGAGTAAATAAGTCAGCCTTTCTCATATCTGAAACACTGTTAAAATACTGCTTTGCACTAAAATCCTTTACTTCGGCATCCAGCTTAACCGGCAGTCTTGATGAATCAAACTTTTTGATATAATCAATGCCACATACGCCTGCATCAATGTTCTGTCCAAAAGTATCCAGATTATTGCCGATTGGGGAAACAACGCCCATACCGGTTACAACTACTCTCTTCATTAATTAATCCTCCTACATACCCATTCCACCGGCTACTTTTATAACTTCACCTGTAATATAGCCTGCATCATCACTAAGCAGGAATGCTACCACTCTGGCAACATCCTGGGGTGTTCCCAGCTTACCCGACGGAATCTGGGCAACAACGGCATCTTTTGCCTGCTGTGTCATACTGTCAGTCATATCTGTGGCAATAAAGCCCGGAGCAACGGCATTACAACGTATATTCCTTGAAGCGTACTCTCTGGCAACTGATTTTGTAACGCCAATTATACCCGCCTTGGATGCGGCGTAGTTTACCTGACCGGCATTGCCCATAATACCAACCACTGAGCTGATATTAACTATACTGCCTGATTTTTTTCTGATAAATGTCCTTATAAGTGCCTTAGTCATAAGAATTGTGCCCTTTAAATTAACATCCAGAACTGAATCAATCTCATCCTCTGACATTGACATAAGGAGGTTATCTCTTGTGATACCTGCATTATTAACAAGGTAATCTACCGTACCAAAATCCTTGAGAACGCTGTCCACAGTATTTTTAATCTGTTCTGAATCAGCTATGTCGCATACATACATGCGTGCCTTAGTTATGACATTAAGGCTCTCCACCAATTCCTTTGTAGCATCATTTTCCCTTGTAGCAACAAGTGCAACCATTGCACCACGGCTGGCAAGCTCAAAAGCAACTGCCTTTCCGATTCCTCTGCTTGCTCCCGTCACAAGAGCAACTTTTCCATTCATCATCTATCTTAATTCCTTTACCTTTAAAACAGTAGCTTCAAGTGATGCACAGTCATTCACATTAAGAATAGTTACATCGCTTAAAGTTCTCTTAACAAAACCGGAAAGTGTTTTTCCGGGACCACATTCAATAAAAATATCAACACCGTCAGCATACATTTTTTTCAAAAGGTCTTCAAAACGGACGCTGCTTGTAACCTGTGCCGAAATATTATCTACTATAGTTTCTCTCTCATTGCCATACACATCTGCTGTTCTGTTGGAGTAAATTGGTGTCTGTGGAGCGTGAACATCCATTGAACCAAGTGCCTGCCTTACCTTAACAGAAGCGCTTTCCATGTATGGTGTGTGGAATGCACCGCTTACCGCTATTGGCATACAACGTACATTCTGTGCCAGAAGTGCATCCTTCATTACATCAATTTTAGCAGCCTCACCTGAAACGGCAATCTGCCCCGGACAGTTATAGTTGACAGGATAAACGCCAAACTCCCTGCATAATTCTTCAACGCGTGACCTTTCCTGCTTCAAAACGGCAAGCATACCACCTGCTGTATCAAGACCTGCCTGATACATAGCTTCTCCTCTCAGGCACACAAGCTTAAAAGCATCTTCCTCATTTAAAATTCCCGATGCATTAAGAGCTGCTATCTCGCCTAAAGAAAAGCCTGCAAAAACGTCAGCTTCTATGCCATGGGACTTCAATGCCTCATAGCATGCCAGGTCAGTCAGATACAGACAAGGCTGGGTTGTGCTTGTGATATTTAAAGCCTCTTTAGTTGACTCAAAGCAGTCACTGATTGTTCCCGGCCTGTAGACTTCAGCCTTTTCATACATGGCTTTTACCTGCGGGAGAGTATCAAAAAATTCCCTGCCCATTCCAGGCTGCTGTGCACCCTGTCCTGCAAAAAGTACTGCTATTTTACCCATTTTGAAGCACCTCCCAACAATTCTGATGCCTCATTGCTGATATTTTCCAATATTTCCTTACAGGTCGGACAGTCATTAATCATACCTGCAATCTGGCCACACATGCAGGAACCTGTCTTAACGTCGCCTTCAATGGCAGCCCTTCTTAAAGCTCCTGCACCCATCTTTTCAAGTTCTTCTGCTGTTGTAACACCATCAGTTTCCTTCTTTGCAAATTCCCTTGACATACTGTTTTTAAGGCTTCTTACCGGATGACCAAGTTTTTTACCTGTAACGATAGTATCAACGTCGCTGGCCTTAAGGACTCTTTCCTTATAATTCTCATGTACATTACATTCCTTAGCTGTCAGGAAACGTGTTCCCATCTGAACGCCGACAGCTCCAAGCATAAGAGCTGCTGCCATGCCTCTGCCATCTGCAATGCCGCCTGCCGCAAGGACAGGAATATTAACTGCATCAACAACCTGTGGAACAAGTGCCATTGTAGTCGTCTCGCCGACATGACCACCTGATTCGCAGCCCTCAGCCACAACACCGTCAGCACCGGCTCTCTCCATCATCTTGGCAAGAGCCACACTGGCAACCACCGGGAACACCTTGATATTGGCAGCTTTTAATCTCGCCATATACTTACCCGGATTACCTGCACCTGTGGTGACCATGGCAACTTTTTCCTCAATAACAACGTCAACAGCCTCTTCAATAAAAGGACTCATAAGCATAAGGTTTACGCCAAAAGGCTTATCAGTCAAGGTTCTCGCCTTCTTAATCTGCTGCCTTAACTGTTCACCATTAGAATTCATTGCCGCAATAAGTCCGATACCGCCTGCGTTGGAAACTGCTGCTGCCAAATCTGCATCGGCAATCCAGGCCATACCGCCCTGAAATATTGGGTATTCAATTCCCAACATATCACATAATGATGTCTTAATCATGAATATACCTCTTACTTGTTCTCTTCGATGTAAGCAGCAAGCTTTTCAACTGTGTTAATCTGCTGTGACAGCTCAATTTTGCAGTCTGTCTCATCTTCAATCTTCATTACCAGCTCCATAATATCAAGTGAATCAAGACCAATTTCAGCAAATGTATCTGTAGCTGAAATCTCTGATGGGTCCTTGTCTAAGTATTCTGCAATAATGTTGATAATTGTTTCTTTCATTTTTCAAATCTCCTTTAAAAATGTTTGATTTATTTTTTTTACTTTGTTATAATAATGCTGGGGGTAACCCCCAAGTCAATAAAAATTTTTAAAATTTTTGAAAGGTGGTAAAATACATATGCGCAATAACGAATACAGTATACCTGTAAGCGAATTTGCAAGGCTCTGCGGCACCACCCGTGATACACTCCGGCACTACTACGAAATCGGGATTCTGATTCCGCATATTGACCCAGGCAACGGTTATCATTACTACTCAATCTCTCAGGTAAGCAGTTTTTACTTCATAAATTCATTCAGAAAAACGGGATTTTCAATTAACGAAATCAGAGATATGATGAAATATACCCAAAGTGACCACGTAAATGACGTTCTGGGTAAACAGATAGACAAATTAAAAATTGAAGTCAGCAAGCTTCACCAGCAGATTGACTCTCTCACAATCCTGCGCCGAATCCTTGAATATCACGAAATAGATAATGTGCAGACACCAGGCATATATGCCATTCCAAAGGTATCCGCCTACCGAACCCACATTGAGAATAACTCCAATGCTGTATCAGTGGCTAATATTGCCACTGACCTTGCAAGGCATATCGAGTACCTTGCCAATCATACCAACATTCCGCCATATCCCATCGGTGCAACTATATCTATAGAAGATATGCGTGCCGGCAAATACATATACAGCGATGTTGTCACCCTGTCAGCCTCTACTTCCATAAGGAAAAAAATAATCCCACTGCCTTCAACCAAGGTAGTAGGATGTTTCCATGAGGACAGCTCCAAGGATATCAGAGAAACCTATGGTGCCATTATTAAATATATTGATAATAATGGCCTAAAACCATTGTCAGAGCTGTTTTCCATCAGTATTTTTAACATATACAGCTATGATGATGGGCATAACTATCTCAAGTGTTTGTTCGTGTGCGTGGAGTGAAGCATTAGAAATTTCAAGGTTCTATTAACCCTAGACGATAACAACACTTCTCCACTATCTACAACAGTAGAAATTTCAAGGCTCTATTAACTCTGGGAAGCTATCAACAGTATCCTGAATCTACAACAGTAGAAATTTCAAGGTTCTATTAACCAAGAGAAAGAATCCCGGCTGAGGACAATCTACAACAGTAGAAATTTCAAGGTTCTATTAACCTGGTGCTTTTTTTAAATCTTACAACCAATCTACAACAGTAGAAATTTCAAGGTTCTATTAACCTCATAAGACGTTAGTACCTCCCAACCATCTACAACAGTAAAAATTTCAAGGTTCTATTAACCCACAAGCCCCTACGCA
>JBJENU010000288.1:0-1563 GCA_051880355.1 Lachnospiraceae bacterium
GCCTCCTGTACTGTGTTTATCCACCTTAATACCTTTTATTGGCGACAAATCAATTTTGTCCCCGGAATCTGCCATGGCCTGAGTAAGCCACGCAGTCTCATACTCATCCATTTTGGCAAAATATACAGCCATAAGAAAGGCTGACATCTGATAATCGGGAATATCGCCGTCGGTGAAGCCCTTAACCATAAATTCAATCTGCTCCCTGGTAAGTTTCCTGCCGCACTTTTTGTCCTCAATAATATCAACTGCTCTCATAAGCCACCCTCCTTATATCTTAAGCCTGCCTGCATAGCTCTCACCCACACCTATAGGCTTACATCCAAGCACGGTAGCTATGGTCTGCCCTATATTGGCAAAGGTAATTCCTGTTCCAAGGTTAACTCCCTCCATACCCTTCCTGTACATAATAAGAGGAATATACTCTCTTGTATGGTCAGTTCCAGGTGTTGTAGGGTCACATCCGTGGTCTGAATTAATAATAAGCAAATCCGTGTCTGTCATAGCATCTATAACCTGTGGCAAAACCTCATCAAAATCTTCAAGTCCCCTGCCGTAGCCTGCCGGGTCATTCCTGTGACCCCATTTTGAATCAAACTCCACAAGATTGGTAAAAATCAGCCCGTTTTCCTGAGTCTTCATCAAATCAAGAGTAACCTTAATGCCGTGCATATTATCCATTGTATGAATTGCCCCGGTAATGCCCACGCCTGCAAAAATATCCTCAATCTTACCAACACCGGTAACAGGTAGTCCAGCCTCCTTAATGTGGCACAAAACATTGTCCTTGTCAGGCTTCCTTGAAAAATCCCGTCTGTTGGCAGTCCTTGTAAAATTACCTTCCTCACCTACAAAGGGCCTTGCTATAACTCTGGCACAGTTATCCCTGCCGGTTAAAATACTCCTGGCGATTCTGCACAGCTCGTAAAGCCTGTCAACAGAAATAATTCCTTCATGGGCAGCAATCTGAAAAACACTGTCCGCCGACGTATACACAATCGGTTTTCCTGTTTCCATATGCTCCCTGCCAAGCCTTGCAATAATCTCCGTTCCTGAAGCCGGACAGTTGCCAAGGACACCGGTTACACCTGATTTTTCAATGAAACTGTCAATGATGTAATCCGGAAAGCCATCAGGATATACAGGAAATGCCTCTTTAGTAATAATGCCTGTCATCTCCCAGTGCCCTATTGTTGTATCCTTGCCATTGGACAGTTCAGCAAGTCTGCCATAAGCCCCAATGGGGCTGTCTGTCTTAGTTATACTTTCCTGGCCGTCAATATTCCCCAGCCCCAGCTTAATTAAATTAGGAAGCTTAAGGCCATTGCAATACTGCCAAACATGTCCCAGTGTATGACATCCCTCATCGCCAAAACGCCCTGCATCAGGAAGGCTTCCCATACCAACGCTGTCAAGAATAATCCAGATAACTCTTTTTATCATAATCCATACCCTCCCTGCACCTGATTCTTACTTGTATTATACCTGTTTCTCGTGAAAAATACAACAATTTGCTTTACAATATTAAATGTTTTTGCTATATTATTAAGGTATTAAAAACAT
>JBJENU010000289.1:0-6680 GCA_051880355.1 Lachnospiraceae bacterium
ACCTCCTTTTTACCTGTGATAACCGCCCTCAAACGAGCCGTTTGAGGGCGTTTTCGCTATTCCCATCTCTCGCCATGCGCAGGAGGATGACATCATGAAACGTCCCACAACCATGACCGAAAACAAGCTGCTGCTCCTGCTCGCACTCAAGACGCTGGGCGCGACGGAGGAGGAACAGCTCTGGCGCTTTATCGTGGAATGCGATCTGATGGATTATTTCGAATTCAGCCTGTGCCGCGCCGATCTGGACGAGGCCGGCATGCTGCGTACGCTCATAGACATGACGTGGAAGTTGGCGGATGGATTCATACACATAATCTGAAAACCGGTCTTGGCGAGCTTCTCACATACACCTACAATCCTGAAGGTCATTCAGATGTAGAGCCTACAGAGGAGGCTTTCTTTGAGGGTTATATGAGAGAGAACGGCAAGGTTGGTGTTCGTAATGAGGTTTGGATTATCCCGACTGTCGGCTGTGTTAATTCCATTGCTAGGGCCATTGAAGCCACAGCAAAGCTTAACAAGCCGGATGGCGTGGACGAGGTTGTCGCTTTCACACATCCTTATGGATGCTCCCAGACAACAGAGGACCAGGAGAATACAAGAACTGTTCTTGCTGACCTTATCAACCATCCAAATGCAGGTGCAGTGCTTGTACTTGGACTTGGATGTGAAAACAGCCGTATTGAGATTCTTAAAAAGTATATTGGAGAGTACAATCCTGACAGAGTAAAATTTTTACAGGTTCAGGATGTTGAAAATGAGCAGGAAGTTGCTGCCCAGATTATGGAAGAGCTTATGGCTTATGCAGCTACATTTAAGAGAGAAAAGGTAAGCGTGAAGGAGCTTGTAATCGGTATGAAGTGTGGCGGTTCTGACGGCCTTTCGGGTATTACAGCCAACCCTACAGTAGGTCTTTTCTCAGATATGCTTGTTTCAAAGGGTGGTACTACAATTCTTACTGAGGTTCCTGAAATGTTTGGCGCAGAGACACTTCTTATGGACAGATGTGCCAATGAGCAGCTGTTTGACAAGACGGTATGTCTTATCAACGATTTCAAGGAATATTTCATCAAGAATGGTCAGGAAATTTACGAAAATCCTTCACCTGGTAACAAGGATGGCGGTATTACAACACTTGAGGACAAGTCCCTGGGCTGTACACAGAAGTCAGGTTCGTCACTTGTAAAGGGCGTTCTTGCTTACGGTGAGCAGGTTAACACTAAGGGTCTTAATCTTCTCAGCGCACCGGGCAATGACCTTGTTGCTTCTACAGCATGTGCAGCCGCCGGTGCCCAGATTGTGCTTTTCACAACAGGCCGTGGTACTCCGTTTGCTTCACCTGTTCCTACAGTTAAGATTTCAACAAATTCAAGACTTGCAGGAAACAAGGGCAACTGGATTGACTTCAATGCAGGCCGCATTGTGTCTGATGACCTTCCGATGGAAGAGGCTGCCAAGGAATTGTTCCAGCTTGTACTTGATGTTGCATCAGGCAAGAAGGTAAAGGCTGAAATTGCCGGATTCCATGATTTAGCTATATTTAAGCAGGGTGTTACACTCTAGTTTAATTAATAATTATTTTTTATAAGGAGATTTTAGAAAAATGAACAAAGTTGTTGAAGAACTTGGTAAAATTGGTATTGTTCCTGTAATTGCTCTTGATGATGCTAAGGATGCAGCACCACTTGCAGAGGCTCTTATTAAGGGAGGTCTTCCATGTGCAGAGGTTACTTTCAGAACAGCAGCTGCAGAGGAATCTATCAGAATTATGGCTGAAAAGTTCCCTGAGCTTATTGTTGGTGCAGGTACAGTTCTTACACCGGAGCAGGCTGACAGAGCTATGAATGCAGGCGCTAAGTTTATTGTAAGCCCGGGTCTTAACCCTAAGGTTGTTAAGCACTGCATCGATAAGGGATATCCAATCGTTCCTGGTACAAGCAATCCTTCAGATGTTGAAGTTGCCATTGAATTAGGTCTTGACGTTGTTAAATTCTTCCCTGCTGAGCAGGCTGGCGGTCTTAATATGATTAAGGCTATGGCTGCTCCGTATACACAGATGAAGTTCATGCCAACAGGCGGTATCAACGCAGGTAACCTTAAGTCATACCTTGACTTTAACAAGATTGTATGCTGCGGCGGTTCTTGGATGGTTAAAAAGGATATGGTTGCTGCAGGCGATTTCGCAGGTATCGAAAAGCTTACACGTGAAGCTGTTGATACAATGCTTGGCTTTGAAGTTAGACACGTTGGTGTTAATATGAGTTCAGCAGAGGAAGCAGAAGAGCTTGCAGATAAGTTTGCTAAGATGTTCAGCTTCGAGAAGAAGGTTGGCAACAGCTCAATCTTCTCCGGCACAGGCTTCGAAATTATGAAGAAGCAGGGCCGTGGTAAGCATGGTCACATTGCTATTGCAACTAACTACATTGAGAGAGCTATTTATCACCTTCAGAAGAGAGGTTTTGAATTTGATGAAGAGTCAAGAGTAGTTAAGGAAGGCAAGTTAAAGGCTATTTACTTCAAGGATGAGTTCGGCGGATTTGACATGCATCTTGTTCAGAAGTAATTTTTTACAAATTCTATCAAAAAACAATAGCCAAAAACGACAATATGTGTTAAAATAAGATAAATAAAATTTTTGGAGGTATTTTTAAAATGGATTTGAATTTAAAACCAGAAGGCACCTATACATATGATGCCGTATCACTCGGTGAGGTTATGCTTCGTCTTGATCCGGGCGAAGGACGTATCCGTACAGCAAGACAGTTCAGAGCGTGGGAAGGCGGCGGCGAGTACAACGTTGTTCGTGGTCTTCGCAGATGCTTTGGCCTTAAGACAGCTGTTCTTACAGCTTTTGCTGACAACGAGGTTGGTAAGCTTATGGAAGACTTCATCCTTCAGGGTGGCGTTGACACATCTTTAATCTGCTGGAAGAAGACAGATGGTATCGGTCGTCTTTGCAGAAATGGTATCAACTTCACAGAAAGAGGATTTGGTATCCGTGGTGCCGTAGGTTGTTCTGACCGTGCGAACACAGCTATTTCACAGGCTAAGCCGGAAGATTTTGACTTCGAGTACATCTTCGGTACACTTGGTGTTCGTTGGTTGCACACAGGCGGTATTTATGCTGCTTTGTCTGAACAGTCATGTGAGACAGTTCTTGCAGCTATCAAGACAGCTAAGAAGTATGGTACAATCGTATCTTACGACCTTAACTACCGTCCATCTATGTGGAGTGCTATCGGTGGTCAGGCTAAGGCTCAGGAAGTTAACAAGGAAATCGCTAAGTATGTTGACGTTATGATTGGTAACGAGGAAGACTTCACAGCTTGCCTTGGCTTCGAAATCGAAGGAAACGACGAGAACCTTAAGACTCTTAATCTGGATGGTTACAAGAAGATGATTAACCAGGCTGCAGCTACATATCCTAACTTCAAGGCAGTTGCTACAACTCTTCGTCAGGTTAAGACAGCTACAGTTAATGACTGGTCAGCTATCTGCTGGGCAGATGGTGAAATCTACAAGGCTAAGCAGTATGATGGTCTTGAGATTATGGACCGTGTTGGTGGCGGAGATTCATTCGCTTCAGGTCTTATCTATGGTCTTATGACAACAGGCGATGCTGAGACAGCAGTTAACTACGGTGCAGCTCACGGTGCACTTGCCATGACAACACCTGGTGATACAACAATGGCTTCTAAGAAGGAAGTTGAAGCTATCATGGGCGGCGCTGGCGCACGTGTACAGAGATAATCTGAGAATTTTATTGATTTTAAAAAGCTCTTGTGATATCACAGGAGCTTTTTTTTAGGGATTAGGATTGTGGGAGTACGAAGTAGGTCACAATCCGTTGAATCCAACTATGGGTGTTTTGGAACCATAATCCAAGGAAACTTTTTAAATAAAAATTACAAAAAACTGTTAAGTAATTCCAGATTTTGTCCGATAAAAAGAGTAAGGTTAATTGTAGACTGTACACAGACAAATAATGAGGTGTGAGAATATGTTAAGATTGAAAAAGCAATGGAAAATATTTGGCGGAGTGCTGCTTGCTGCAGTGGTAGCCTTTGTGGCTGTTGCCGTAGCTAATGCAAGCACAACTGTTAAGCTTTCAATGGTTAATACTGAGAAAACATTGAGTAGCGGAGCCGTTAAAAGCTTATCGGTTAATATGTCGGGGCTTGACAATGATGCCGACCCTGATGCGGCAAATATCCGTTGGACTTCGGAAAAAATCGGAGTTATAGAGCTCATTGATGAAAATGGTATTGTTATTACTGAAGCAGTTGGTAACAGTGCCACAGTAAGAGGCCGTTTTGCCGGTGTTTCCAAGGTGAGTGCAACATATTATTCAAAAATTCTTGATGGCGACGGCGTGGATACAGGAAGCGTTCTGGCTGCTTCCACAACAAGCCTTGAAATGGTAGTTCCAATTGAGGTTACGTTAAGTGACCCTACAGTTCGTGAAAGAACTCTTACAGTAGGTGAAATGGTAGATATTGTTGCCAACACAAGTGCAGATAACCCTATGGTTATAAAGACTTCCAATGAAGGTGTTATTCAGGTTAATTACAATGAGTCTGCAAGTGCCAATCACGCAACTCTGCTTGTTGTAGGCGGAGGCGCATGTACTGTGACAGTTACTACCAAGGATGCAAACGGACAGGGGGCATTGACATATTCATTTAATATCAGAAGTAAGGTGGAATTTGATAATTCTCTCTACAATAGCGTAGCAGATGCAAAAGTATTTACAATTAAGACAGTTGGTCAGCGTTATGTAATTCCGTCTAATGTTGCACAACCAAGTACAGCCGGACTGCTCTGGCAGATAAATGATGAGTCAATAGCCAAGGTTTATGACAATGGTGAGGTTGAAGGACTTCAGGCTGGTGTAACAACTCTTAAGGTTGGTGTTAAGGCACAGGATGTTGATGGCAATGTTACTTTTTACAACGATAGTGTAGACAGTGTTGTTCTGGTTGTTCCTTTTGTCTGGGTTAATTCAGTTGACACAATGAATGTCGGCGATATGTTCCAGCTGTCATGTAACGGAGTTGCAGAACAGCTTGCCTGGGCAACGAGTGACAACTCAGTGCTTACGGTTGACCAGACCGGTCTTGTTACTGCCGTAGGTCCGGGTACAGCCAAAATTTCTGTAACTCGTCCTACAGACTCAGATAATCAGACTAATATATATGGCGAGTTGTTCTCGATTGAAGTTGAAATTACGGTAATTGATACATTTTCACTCAGTACAACCAGACATGAAGTAAATGTTGGAGAGTCTTTTGATTTGAAGGCTCTTGCTACAGATAAAAATGCAAAGATTACTTTCAACGTATACAATATTAATGAAGATGGCGGAGAGGCTCCTACATATGATATTGTTAAAACAAAGCAGAGCGCAGACGGACTTACACTTACCATAACCGGTGTTACTGCAGGTACGGTAAGAATTGTAGCCACCCAGAACATCAATGGTCTTATTAAAACTGCAGACTGTGTCATATATGTAAGAACCCCTGTGGGTGATGTTATGATTGATCCTTCAACGCTCCATATTAACCGTGGCGAATCAACGACGGTGCAGTTGAAATTCAACCCTTCTTCTCCGTATAATGATTCAGTAATCTGGACAACCTCCAACAGCACTGTGGCAACCGTCACGGGAGATTCAAGAACTGCCACAATTAAGGCTTTAAAAGGTGGTCAGGCAACAATTTCCGTAATTACAATGGACGGACTCAAGGTTGCAAATTGTGATGTGTATGTAAGAGAGCCTGTTTCAGGAATTAAGTTGAATGAAACTCAGGTTGATTCAACTATGAGCGTTGGCAGGTTCCAGCTTACAGCCGAGGTTTTACCGGCTGGCGAAGGCGTTAACCGCAATGTTTCATGGATGTCATCCAATGAGAGTGTTATTAAGGTTGACAAAAATGGTCTTGTAACCTTTGTAGCTCCCGGCTACGCTTCAGTAATCTGTCAGACCGAAGATAATGCAATGGTTGCAACCTGTAACTTTTATATATGTATTCCTGTGGAAAGCCTAAAGCTTGATTATCACGATTTGATTATGTCAAAGGGTGGTCATGAGAGACTTACGGCAGAGGTTCTTCCGCTCAATGCCACTAATCGTACAGTTACATGGTCTTCCTCTAATGAGAATGTAGCGGTTGTTGATACTAATGGTCAGATTACTGCAGTCGGTACAGGTAATGCCACAATACTTTGTAAGACACTTGATGGTAATATTACAGATATGTGTAATGTATACGTTAAGCAGCCTGCCCAGAGTGTTGTGCTTAATACAACATCAACGACAGTAAGAAAAGGAGCTGTATTCTGGCTTAATGCAACAGTTCTTCCTGAAAATGCAGATAACAAAATTATAGAGTGGAGTGTAACCAACAGTGACATTTTAAGCGTTGACCAGGATGGCAAGGTAACGGCACTTATGCCTGGCGTTGCTTCGGTAGTCGCAACCAATGTGGATACAGGTCTTAATGCATACTGTGTGGTAACGGTAACCCAGCCTGTAACGGGAATTACTCTTAACTCAAGCTTCCAGGAGATGTGGGTTGGTGCAAAATATGCCATTATACCATATATTGAACCTGTTGATGCAGACAATAAGAATGTAAAATATGAATCCAGCGACCCTGAGGTTGCATCAGTTA
>JBJENU010000290.1:0-6672 GCA_051880355.1 Lachnospiraceae bacterium
GGGCGTATGCCACACGATATGCGAATATTCGTCAGGATTGTGGGAGTACGAAGTAGGTCACAATCCGTTTAATCCAATTCAGGGTGTATGGATTAAAGTGTAATTTATTAAAACTTTATTAAATAGCGTCAAAAGGGGTTGTAATTCTAAAAAAAGCTGATATTATAAAAGTATCGAGTTATTGAATTTTATCTTTCTTAGCCTGCTTAAGCAGGTATCTGTATCTTTTTTGTTCAGAGTTTAATTGATAGATGTAACAGTCAATTAAGTCAGGGTCAACAGCATTTTCAAAATTTGAATATGCCATTTCAATTGCAGAAATTGTCATTGCAATTTCTTTTTCAATCTGGTTTTGGATTGGACGAGGATTGCTGTGTTTTCCGTCACCTTTTTTTAATAATTTAATCATAGTCACGCCTCCTTTTATCGGGAAGTATTAACCAATTTGGAAATTTTATACAGGAGGGAATTGAAATTACAGGTTTATTTTTGATTACGTTTTTAAGTATGGTTTTCGTCTGCGATTATCTCAATGGGAGAATATACAATTTCCTTAACATTGCAGGGCTGGTTACAGCTGCGCTGGTAGCGGTACTGGAGGGCAGGGGATGTATACCGTTGCTTCAGGGAATGGGAGTTCTGGCTGTATTTCTGCCATTTAATATTAAGGGAGGAATTGGCGGAGGTGATGTTAAGTGCTTTAGTGTAATTACAGTGCTGGCAGGCCTGCACACCGCTATGAGGTTAATTATTACCGCTATGGTAATAGGCTTATTTTTTAGTCTTTTAAAGAGACAATCAAGGATTAAATTGGGAGTTTTTATGCCGGCAGCACATATTATTGCAGAATTAATGTCAGGAGGGATTGGGTGAGTGAAAAAATATGTGGAATTGTAGGAAGTGACGAGATTTATATGAGAAGGCTTATGTCGGCCATGAATTCTAATGACGGGTTTATGTTAAGAACACAGATTTTTACGGATGTAGACGCGTTGCACAGATATATTGAGGAACATTCTATTGATATATTAGTTGTTGACGACGGCATTAATATTGGTAAAATCCCGGTGAATTCAATAATTTATCTTGTTGGTGAGAAGTCTTGCGAAAAGAATCAAATCTACAAATTCCAGTCAGTAAATAATATAATTAAGCAGATTATGGAAATATCAGGTGAAGGCTCAGGTGAAGTCTCTGATTTAAATATTATTGGAATTTATTCGCCGGCAGAGAGTAATGAGAAAACTTTAACAGCTCTTCTGGTAGCCCGGTTTTATGGAAGGGAGCACAAAACCTTATACATAAATTTTGAGGAATTTTCAGGATTAATTAATGAGCTGCCACCTCATAATTATGACCTTTCTGATGTGGCGTATATGTATCGTGACAGCCGTAATATTCTGGAACAGAAGCTTGCACAGATAATTGTGAAGGATATATATTTCGACTATATTGCAGCTGTTGAGTGCCCTACGGATATCAGCTTCATAAGTACATGGCAATGGCTTGAGATTGTAAAATTTGTGGCAGAAAAATGTAATTACGATTATGTGGTTATTGATGCAGGAAGCCTTATGCAGAACCCCTGGCAGATAATACAGGCATGCAGTGTAGTGTATGTGCCGGTGAATAACAACCTGATTTTACAAAATAAGATAAAGGCCTTTGAAAAATATTTAATATTAATCGGGAAAGAAAATCTTATGAATAAAATTAAGTATATTGAATTGCCGGTGACATTTCTGAAAGAAGGAGAAAGTATTATGAAGCAGCTTGACGGAACTGAAATCAGCGAAAGGGTGGTGAAAGAAATAAGTGACAGATAACCTTTTTAACAGTATGAGAGAACAGGTTGTTTCAAGGCTGGATGTAACAAGGGATATTCCGGGCGAAGAAATAATTACAATTATTGAAGCTGTTTTGTCTGATTTTAAAAGGAGCAACGGAATTTCAATTGAACAGAGGGAAGAGTATCGCACAAGACTGTTTAACAGTATCCGCAGGCTTGATATTCTGCAGGAACTTATAGATGATGATGAAATTTCAGAAATAATGGTTAATGGAACGAAGGGTATTTTTGTTGAAAAAAATGGGTCACTTATCAGATGGGACAAGGAGCTGGATAGCCAGAAGGTACTGGAAGATATTGCACATAAAATCGCTGCCGGAAGTAACAGAATGGTTAATCAGGCCAATCCTATTGTGGATACCAGGCTGGCTGACGGTTCAAGAGTTAATATTGTAATGCCGCCGGCAGCCATAGAGGGTCCCATAATTACAATAAGAAAATTTTATCAGGAGCCAATCACAATAGAAAAACTAATTGAATTAGGCTCAATAACGCAACAGGCCGCAAGGTTCTTAAAACAGGCAGTTGAGAGACGGTGTAATATTTTTGTCAGTGGCGGAACCGGCTCAGGTAAAACCACATTCCTCAATGCCTTATCTAATTTTATTCCAAAGGCTGAAAGAATTATAACAATAGAGGATGCGGCTGAATTGCAGATTCAGGGTGTTGACAATCTGGTGAGACTTGAGACACGCAATGCCAATATGGAAGGTGATAATGCAATCACTATAAGGGACTTAATTAAGTCAAGTCTCAGAATGAGACCGGACAGAATTATTGTCGGTGAGATTCGTGGAGCGGAAGCAATTGATATGCTCCAGGCAATGAATACAGGTCATGACGGCTCTTTGTCAACGGGACATGCCAATACTCCCGGGGATATGCTGCACAGAATTGAAACTATGGTACTTATGGGGATGGAAATTCCTCTTATGGCTGTCAGGGGTCAGATTAGCTCCGCCATAGACATAGTTGTCCATCTGTCCAGGCGAAGCGATAAATCCAGGAAGGTAACTCAGATTGTGGAGGTAGGCGATTTGAAGGAAGGCGATTATGTACAAAATGTAATTTTTAATCTGGAAAATCGTGACGGAACAGAAAGGCTGGAACAGAAAAGTTGTATAAAATTCTGCAGAAAATTAATTTAAACAGAGCTGTAATTCTGGGAGTGATAAAAATTTTTGTAACAGCTGAATTATTTTACGGTAATTTCATATTTGGATTTCCGTTTTTATTTCTGATAATTCCCATATACAGGAAAAATAAAATCCGGCTGGAGAAAAACAGAATAAGTATGGCCGGCAGACAGTTTGCAGATGCCCTGAATTCAATGGCATTTGCGGTGGAAGTGGGATACTCCGTGGAGAATGCAGTTGGTGAAGCCATAAGGGATATGGAGATGATGTATGGAAGGGAGTCTGTCATAGTTACCCAATTAGAAAAAATCCGTCATAAAACATCAGTCAACATTCCCATAGAACAGGCTTTTGATGAATTGGCTGACAGTATCAATAACGAAGATATAAAATATTTTGCACATATATTTTCTATGGCTGAAAGAAGTGGAGGAAACCTTATTTCCATAATTTCCAATACGGCTAAGAGAATTAATAAAAAATATGAGGTAAAGGCAGAAATAGAAACTATTTTAAGTGCAAAAAAAATGGAGCAGCAGATAATGGCTGCAATTCCCTACGGTATTATTTTATATCTGAGACTGACAGGCAAGGAATTTATTGTTTCTCTGTATGGAAATGTGGTTGGAGTGGCAGTGATGACCGTGTGTCTGTGGGTGTGTGTTGCGGCAGACAAAATAGCAGGGCACATTTTGGAAATTCAAATTTAATGTATGGGGGAAGCGTTGAAAAAATATTTAGCAGTTATAGCAATAATTTTTGTAATTTTAATAATTCAGAATTTACAGCTGTCAGACAGTGGAAAAAATCCGGAAATCACAAGACCTGATTATGATGGAGAAAATTTCACCATGAATATCGATGCAGTTATTAATGGAGAAAAAGTGCCGGTAAGTGTTGATGTGGCGCCGGTTGAACTGACCCCAGAAGGGGCTCTTGAGTTATTTAAGAGGGTTTCCATGGAAATAGAATTGCTGGTTCCTGATAATGCAGATTCTGATTTAGAACCCCCCACAAAAGTGGATGGCGTTGAAATTTTCTGGATTTCTTCTGACGAGAAGTTAATTGCAGCTGATGGCACATTACATCCCTATGAATTGGAGCAGGGACAGGAAAAAGACGTAAAGCTGACAGCAGTTTTAAGTCTTGGAGAATATCACTTCGAGCGTGATTTTGAGGTAACTGTTGTGTGCCCGCCAATAGATAGTTTTGAAAGAAAACTGATGTGGATTAACTCCAGAGTTAAAAAGTATCTCGATGAAAATATGTGTGAACAGAATCTGATTCTGCCTGCCAATATCGAAGGTATGGACATAGATTACGAATTGCCCTCCGACAGCGGTCCGGGAGTATTTGTTATAATTTTCGCGGGAATAACAGCTATTTTACTTGCAAGACATCTGGATATGAAGAATAAGGAAAAGATAAAAATCCGCCAGATGGAGATAGATTATTGTGAGGTCGTATCGAAGCTGGTATTGCTTCTTGGAGCAGGACTTACAATAAGGAATGCGTGGGAGAAAACTGTTTCTGATTATCAGGCTAAAAAGAAAACGTCGGGTGAGCGCGTTGTATATGAAGAGATGTCAGTAACTTTAAATGAGCTGGCGGCAGGAGTTCCGGAGAGACTGGTCTATGAAAATTTTGGAAAACGTTGCGGATTGCCCAGGTATATAAAGCTGGGTTCCCTGCTGCAACAAAATTTTATAAAAGGTTCCAGGCAATTACTAAGGCTTCTGGAGGAGGAATCGGATAGGGCTTTTGAGGATAGAAAGCTGCTGGCAAAAAAACAGGGTGAAGAAGCAGGAACAAAGTTATTATTTCCTATGCTGCTGGAATTAATTGTAGTTATGGCAATAGTAATGGTGCCTGCCCTAATGAGTTTTTAGGATGGAGGAAATTAGATGAACTATTTGAAAAATTTTTATGAAGACGAAGATGGAATGGGCGTTGTAGAGGTTGTTTTAATTATTATTGTGCTGGTAGGTCTTGTTATAATTTTCAAGGACCAGATAACCTCACTTGTCAAATCCATACTCTCTAAAATGACCTCTCAGGCCAACAAAATATAATATATGTGTATTTTTTTAAAAAAGGTGGATGCCCAGATAACCATTTTTGCCGCTATGGTATTTGCCGTCGTAATTTCACTGATTGTTACGACAATTAATTCAGCATCATTTGCAGTGGGATTTCTGAGGGCAGACCTGGTTACATATGCGGGGCTTTCAAGTGAATTTTCCCAGTTTTTCACACCCCTGTCAGAAAATTTTAATGTGTTTGGCCTTGAAATTATTGATGATATGGACAAAGAAATAGAATCATATATGCAGCGCTCAATAGAAAAAGATACAGGACTGCTTCCGGTAAAACTGTCCGGTGTTACCATAAAAAATGCTGTGAGAATCACTGATAATTGTGGACTGCCCATAAAGGAGCAGGTTACAAAATATATGAAATATGGCGCTGTATCTGATTTTGTCAATATACTTACAGGAAATGATGAATACAGGAAAAGATGTGATACGGTTAAGGCTCTCAATGAGGAGCTGATGGATGGGACAGAGCTTATTACAAGCATGAATTCTGACTTGGTTATGGCGGCTTGTGCCATAGATGGAATTGAGGCAGAGAATGGAAACTTTTGTGTGCACAACAATGCACCGGTATGTTCAGAAGGCAACTTCCTGAAAATGGCAGCCACTACCACCATTCCACAACAGCTGGGAATAATTGACGGGAGAGTATATATGGCTGTGAGCAGCAGATGTGAAATTTTAAGTGATTTACTCATAAAAACATCAATGCAGATATATTCTGACACATCACTTAAAGAGTGCGGGACTTTACTTAATAATCTGGCCAGGAAAGCGGCAGATGCCGGTAAACTGGCACTTAACTACTGCAGGTCATATCAGGAAAAGCAAAGGGAATTAGGCAGCTTTTTGAGCCGGTACAATGCCCGGCTGGAACAAAGCAGGACAATTGTAGGCGAGGAGGTATTTTCAGGCTTCAAGGACGAAATGGGCGAATTATCAAAGTATGCCAATGGACAGAGTAAAGAAATATTTGATGTGAATGCCATGATTGCGGCTTTGGAGCGCAATATCCAGAGTCTTACAGTAATCGAAGAGCTTACATTGCAATTTGCACATGCAGATTATGAAACGGCACAGGTTATAATCAGTGAAATAGCCGGAGTAATTGGGAGTTATACCTGTGCAGATATGGTTATTGACTATTCCGAAATCAGATTTGTGAAGGAAAATAAGGCGATGACATTGCTAAAGAGTATGTACAACAATATTGGAAAAGGGCTGACAAAAATTATTGGGGAAGGACTTGAGATTTCCGATGAAAAAGTCAGTCTGTCAACGCTGGCCTTGTCAAAGTACTCTGCGGACAAGGACAAGGTTGCCGCTGCCAATACAAGCACCATTGAAAAAGCCCTTTTTGTGGAATATCTGGGCAACTATTTTGACGCGTTTACGGATTCTGTCTGTGATGACGGCGGGCTGAAATATGATTTGGAATTTATACTCACCGGAGGAAATTGTGATTATGATAATTTCAGTAAAGTGGTCCATGCCATGGTATCCATACGTGAAGGAACCAATTTGATATGCCTTTTAACGGACAGGGAAAAGAAACAGCAGGCATATGCAATGTCAGCAGCACTTCTGGGAT
>JBJENU010000291.1:0-1561 GCA_051880355.1 Lachnospiraceae bacterium
GAAGACCCATCACGCTGGAGCCAGCCATTTTCAGCGTTGCTTGGTGCATATGAAGCCCAGCTTGGCTTTGGTCTGCCGTCAATTGGCGGTAAGGACAGTATGTCAGGTACATTTAATGACATTGATGTTCCGCCTACACTGGTTTCTTTTGCAGTTGATGTTGCCAGGGAAGCTGATGTTATTACACCTGAATTTAAAAAGGCAGGAAATGTTCTTGTTAAATTTGATATTGTAAGGGATGAGCTTGACCGTCCTGATTTTGAGCAGATTAAGAGACAGTATGAAGATATTCATATCAATATTCAGAATGGCGCAGTTGTTTCTGCATATGTTCTTGACGGCAAGGGCATGCTTCCGGCACTTTCAAAGATGGCATTCGGTAACAGACTTGGCTTTGCAGTTAATGATGAAGTTGCAAAGGAAGAACTTTTTGCCCCATCTTACGGCTGCATTGTAGCAGAGGTTGCAGCAGATAAGGTTGTCAAGCTTGTTGGCGATTATAAGGTAATTGGTAAGGTTACAGATGACGGCAAGTTTGCTTATGGCGATGTTGTAATTGACGCAAGTAAAGCTCTTGAGGTTTGGAAGAAGCCACTTGAAAAGGTATTCCCGACAGTTGCAGTCAAGGATAAGGATGAAGTTGCAAGCCCGCTTTACAAGGCTGATTCAATTTATGTATGTAAGAATAAGGTTGCCCGTCCTACAGTATTTATTCCGGTATTCCCGGGAACAAACTGTGAGTACGACAGCACTAAGGCATTTGAGAGAGCAGGTGCCAATGTTAATGTTAAGGTGTTCAGGAATCTTGATGCAGAAGGCATCAGAGAGTCTGTAGATGCTTTTGAAAAGGCAATAAACCAGGCACAGATTATTATGTTCCCGGGCGGCTTCTCAGCAGGTGATGAACCTGACGGTTCAGCTAAGTTCTTTGCAACTGCTTTCCGTAATGAGAAGATGAAGGAGGCTGTCAACAAGCTTCTCAACGAGAGAGATGGTCTTGCACTTGGTATCTGTAACGGTTTCCAGGCTCTTATTAAGCTGGGACTTGTGCCAAACGGCCAGATTACAGGTCAGGATGTTAACTCTCCGACTCTTACCTTCAACACAATTAACCGCCACATCTCTAAGATGGTTTACACCAAGGTTGTTACCAACAAGTCACCGTGGCTTGCAGGTGCTGCTCTTGGCGGTGTGTATTGTAACCCGGCTTCTCACGGTGAGGGTCGTTTCGTAGCTCCTAAGGAGTGGCTGGACAAGCTCTTTGCCAATGGTCAGGTTGCAACCCAGTACTGTGACCCACAGGGCAATGTTTCTATGGACGAGGAATGGAATATCAATGGCTCTTATATGGCTATTGAAGGTATTACAAGTCCGGACGGAAGAGTACTTGGTAAGATGGCTCATTCTGAGAGACGCGGTGAATCTGTTGCCATTAACATCTATGGCGAACAGGATTTGAAGATATTTGAATCAGGTGTTGAATACTTCAGGTAATATTGTAAAGTTAATAGAAAATATAGAAACCGGAGTTGCGTTGAAGGACGGAACTCCGGTTTTTTAA
>JBJENU010000292.1:0-6655 GCA_051880355.1 Lachnospiraceae bacterium
AACGGTCGTGGGACACATACAGAACAGTGCCCTCATAACTGTTAATTGCACTTTCAAGAATTTCACGGCTTGTTACGTCAAGATGGTTGGTAGGCTCGTCCAGTATGAGGAAGTTTGCCTTAGAAAGCATCAGCTTGGCAAGGCTTAATCGTCCTTTTTCGCCGCCGCTTAAATCGCCAACCAATTTGAAGACGTCATCATCGGTAAATAAAAATGCGGCAAGAACAGAACGCACTTTTGTGTTATTCATATCGGGCCACTCATCATGGATTTCATCAAAAAGAGTCTTGGAATCATTAAGAACGTGGTGTTCCTGGTCGTAGTAGCCTATGGAAACATTAGTCCCAAGGGTAAAGCTTCCTGTGTCTGCCCCAACTGCCTGGGTTAAAATCTTTAGCAGGGTGGTCTTACCTGTACCGTTTTTGCCTATCAGTGCAACCTTTTCGCCGCGTTTAATTTCAAAACTCACATCATCAAACAGTAATTCGTCGTAGGACTTGGACAACTCCTTTACCGACAATACATCATTACCGCTTATGATTTCAGGAGTGAGGGTAAGACGCATACTGTCATTAATATCAGTTGGTTTGTCAATCCTTTGTATTTTATCAAGAAGTTTTTCACGGCTCTCAGCCCGTTTGATTGATTTTTCCCTGTTGAATTGCTTTAATTTTGTAATGACTTCTTCCTGATGCTTAATTTCACGCTGCTGATTTAAATATTCCTTCATCTGCATATTGCGGATTATGGCCTTTTTGGCAGCAAAATCGCTATAGTTTCCTGAAAAATTAAGTAATTCGCCGTTCTCAATTTCTATTACTCTTGTTACAATTTTATCCAGAAAATACCGGTCATGGGAGATGATTACAACACTGCCGCGGTAGTTGAGAAGATAATTCTCCAGCCATTTAATGCTGTCCATGTCAAGGTGATTGGTAGGCTCATCTAAGAATATTATGTCCGGCTGAGTAAGAAGAAGTCTGCCCAGTGCAACTCTTGTTTTTTGCCCTCCGGACAGAGTGTCAATTGTGCGGTTGAAATCCTCATCTTCAAAGCCAAGACCCTTTAGAACGCCTGTTACCTGGCTTTTATACACATATCCGCCCTTCTGTTCAAATTCGTGGGAAAGGTTACTGTACTGTTCAATTATCAATTCCATTTCTGAATCACCGGCAGACTGCATTTGTGTTTCGTACCGGCGCAGGCACCTTTCCATGTCTATCAATTCACCATGGACCCCCAGGAGTTCATCGTAGATAGTGCTGCTGCCTGTAACATTGGCATTCTGGGCCAGATATCCTATGGAAGTATCCCTGGCAAAAACTACGTTGCCGCTGTCTGCCGGCACTTCTCCCAGTATTATTTTAAGGAGTGTTGACTTGCCGGCACCATTAATGCCTATGATTGCAACTTTTTCATGTTCTTCAACATGGAATGAACAGTGGGAGAGAATGTCAACCCCATCAAAGCTTTTACATATGTCACTACAATTGAGAATCATTGTTATAAATTTCCTTTATTATTTCTTTGGTTAACAGAGAAAACTTCTCTGAGGCAATTTGCCCTGTTTCAAGAACTTCCTCATGGTCAAGCTGTTTTGAGGAAAGTCCGGCTGCCTTGTTGGTAATCAGCGAAAGTCCTACCGACTCCATACCGGAATGCCTTGCAACCATGGTTTCGGGAACTGTGGACATACCAACGGCATTTGCGCCAAGCATTTTAAGTGCCTGTACATCGGCAGGGGACTCAAAGTGGGGCCCCTGATTAAAAGCATAAACACCCTCGTTGACCTCAATGTTGAGCCTTTTTGCAGCATCTCTGGCAATCTGAATCAGTTTTGGCGAATAAATTTCAGTCATATCCTTAAAACGTGGACCAAATTCATTAAGATTAGGTCCGCGAAGAGGTGATGGCGCAAAAAGATTAATTTGATCCTTTATTATCATAATGCTTCCCGGTTCCTGCTCATTGCCTATTCCACCGGCTGCGTTGGTAACAAAAAGTATCTTAATTCCTAATTTTGCAAAAACCCTTACAGGGAAAGTAACAGTGGTTATGTCATATCCTTCATAATAGTGAAAACGTCCTTTCATGGCTATAACATAATTGTCGCCTAACCTGCCGTAAATGAGCTTGCCTTCGTGACCCGGAACAGTCGAAACAGGAAAATTAGGAATCGTTTCATATGGCATGACAACAGGCTCTTTGATTGCATCTGCAAGGGGGCCAAGACCTGAACCTAAGATGATTGCAACCTTAGGAATAACATTGTTAAGCTGTGAGCGTATATAGTCACAGGCTGTGTTAATTGCTCCAATATATTCGTCAGTATTCATTTAAAAATCCTCCTATTTTTTATGATACCACGGATTGCTCCGCGTCAACACACTCCCACAATCATTTATATTATAAAATAAATCGTAAAATAATGCAATAAATGGTTGCTTTCATCAGAGGGGAAATTCTGTTGACAAAATACGCATTGGAGATTATTATAAATAATAGGGTGGGCTGTGCCTTGCCACTATCTTATAGGGGATTTTAATTGTGAGAATAATTATGAAAAGGATTATAACAACCGGCTTGGTGTTGGTTATAGCTGCCTTTTGTATAACCGGCTGTGCAAGCAATATTAATGTAAGCAATAAGATAGACATCAATAATGTTGCTAATCAGGTTCCGGAAAATCCGACAGATATTAAGTCTGATTTAAATGGTAATGAATCGGCAGCTGATGCATTGGTTGTGGAAAACGGACAGGTTAAAAATAAGCCTGATTCAGATGCTGTCGTGATAGGAAGTGTTGTGGCAGGAGATTATGTGACGTTGCTTGAGACAAAGGAATATTCAGGATATCTGAAGGTCAGTTATAATGGAAGAGTAGGTTATATCCTGAAGAATTGTTGTAAAATAACGGAGGACGGGCAACAGGATCAGGATCAGACTGCAACTGCCAGACCAACAACTCCTGAGGTGGTGCTTCCTACTATTCCTGTAAAGCCTGTTAATCCACCAACTCAGCCTGCATCACAGGAGGAATCTTCAAGTCAGCCGGAGACAGAATCAGAGCCGGAGACAGAATCGGAGCCGGAGACAGAATCGGAGCCGGAGACAGAGTCGGAACCGGAGACCGAATCACAGTCTCAGACAGAGTCAGAACCGGAGACGGAATCACAGCCTGTAACGGAGAATGAATCTCCTTCCCAAGAAGAATCACAAACCTGAAGAGGAATTATGAAAAAAGCGTTGATTGTTGCAACCGTTGGTGGTTTTGCTGTCATATTTGAACAGAATAATATGGAACTTCTTAGGAATATGGGGTATGAGCTTCATTATGCTGCAGATTTCAGTAACCATGTGTATGAGTTTCAGGATAATTTCTGGTCAGAAAGTAAGATAACAACCCATCAGGTGGATTTTGTTAAAAAGCCTTTTGATATTGCAGGCAACCTTAAAGCTTACAGGCAGCTGAAACAGGTAATTGATAAGGAGAAATTTTCGATTATTCACTGTCATACACCTGTAGCTGCTGCTATAACAAGGGCGGCAGTCAGAAATAAAAAAGATGTTAAGGTTATATATACTGCCCATGGTTTTCATTTTTATAAGGGTGCACCTGTCGGCAGTGTGTTTTATAAGATTATTGAGAAAATGCTTGCAAGGTATACTGATGTCCTGATAACCATCAATTCAGAAGATTTTTTGCAGGCACAAAAGTTTGTATATAAAGAAGGCGGACATGCAGAATATATACCGGGTGTTGGAATTAATCCTGATAAGTTTGTAAGGACTGCTGCTGTTGTTAAGAAAGAAGCCGGTGAAATTTTTAATATTGTTTCCGTTGGTGAACTTAATAATAATAAGAACCATATAACCGTCATCAGAGCTATTGCACTGCTTGGCAATAAAAATATCAGGTATGATATCTATGGGAATGGTCCACTTAAAGAAAAACTGGAACAGACTATAAAATTATATAAGCTTGAAGAACAGGTCAGGTTATGCGGATATTGCAATGATACCTGCCGTGTTTTAAATAATACAGACTGTTTTGTGTTTCCTTCCGTAAGGGAGGGACTTGGCATGGCAGCTATTGAAGCACTTGCCTGTGGCGTGCCGGTAATTGCCCTTAATCAGCGTGGTTCAAGAGAGTTTTTGCGGGATGGTGAGAACGGCTATTTTTGCCTTAATACACCTGATTCCTTTGCAGAGGCGATTAAAAAAGTGATGGCACTTTCCCAAGAAGATTTGGAGAGGTTTGCCCTATGTGCAGTTGATTCATCAAGGAAATTCGATGAAAAAAATACTGTCAATATTATGAAAAGAATCTATAATGACATAGATTCCAAGGTACAGGGAGTTTAGGACAAGTAAAATATGAAGTATGGAAAGAAAGTCTCAGTTATAATGGGAGTTTACAACCAAAAAAATAAAGATGTGTTGAAAGCCGCGGTAGATTCTATTCTTTCCCAGACTTTCAGGGATTTTGAGTTTATTATTTATGATGATGGTTCGGATGAAGATGTGGCAGCCAATATTGCTGAAATTGCCAAAAGTGATGACAGGATAATACTGATTAGTGCAAAAGATAATAATGGCCTGGCATTTTCACTGAATGCATGTATTGACAGAGCTTGCGGAGAATACATTGCAAGAATGGATGATGATGACATATCACTTCCGCAGCGTCTTGCGGTACAGGTTGAATTTCTTGATAATAATCCGGAATACTGGTGGTGTGGTTCATGCGCAGAATTGTTTGATGACAGGGGAGTATGGGGTGTAAGAAAAATGCCGGAAAGGCCTGATGAAAAGGATTATCTCAAGTATTCACCATATATTCACCCTACGGTAATGTACCGCGCCAGGGTTTTTGAAGAGGCTAAAGAAAAGTATAATGTTTCAGAAGAAACTTTAAGATGTGAAGATTATGAGATTTTTATGCGTTTAAGACAGCTGGGATATCGCGGTTATAATATCCAGCAGGAATTATTCAGGTACAGAGAGGATGCAAGTACTTTCAAAAGAAGAAAGTTCAGATACAGGGTTAATGAATCCAAAATAAGATATAGAAATTTCAAAATAATGAAATTGCTGTGGCCTGCAGGATGGCTTTATGTGATAAGGCCAATAGTTGGCGGACTTGTGCCTTCAAAGCTTCTGGCAGCCATTAAGAGAAGAGAGTTTAAGTATTAAAATGAATCAGATAAATCAGAGATATTTACCAATCTTAAAGAAAAACGAAACGCATTGCGAAGTATATGAAGAGTGTCTGAAAAGGCTTAACCTGGACAGCGATTTATACCTTAGCGTTATGGCTCCCGTAATGGTAGAGTTTGTAAAATGGGTTCTTTTTCAGGCTGTTGCCGACGGCAAAAAAAGGCTGTACTTTCTTGCAAGAGACGGATGGCAGATGTATCTGGCAGCAAAAAAACTTGCCGATTTTTACGGGCTTGATATGGATTGCAGATATATTAATGTTTCTCGATATTCAATGAGGGTTCCGGAGTATCATCTCCTGGGCAGAAAATGTGTTGACAGAATTTGCGTGGGGGGAATTGATGTTACTTTTGAGAAAATTATGGCAAGAGCAGGAATATCCCACGGACAGGCACTTGCAGTGGCAGCACAGTGTGGATACGATAAAAAATTCAGTGAAGTTATTTCGTACCAGGAAATAATGGATTTGAAAAAAGTTCTGGCAGATAGCACGGAATTTCTGGATTATGTGTATGAGCAGTCAGAGCTTGCATATTCGGAAGCTATAGGTTATCTTAAACAGGAAGGTATCTTTGATGATGTCAGCTTTGCCGTTGTGGACAGTGGATGGATTGGCACTCTGGCAGAGTCGGTGAAGAACCTTGGTAAGTCAGTTCTTACGCCGGATAAGGCGGAAAAATTTAAAATAGACGGATATTATTTTGGCTTATATGATTTGCCGGGAAATGGAGATAAATCAAGTTATAAAAGCTTTTATTTCGGTAAAAGAGACAATATTAAAAGAAAAGTTTATTTTAGTAATTCTTTGTTTGAGGCAATTTTTTCCGCACCTGAGGGAATGACCCACCATTATGAATTGCATGACGGCAGGTATATACCGGTAACAGCTATGGCCCATAATAGTAATTGCAACCGGATTAGAGGGTATGGACAAAAGCTTGAGATTTATTTGCAGTGTTTTACAGATAAGGCGGATGTAAATGATACATTGCCGGATATGCGTATGGTGGAAAAGCTTCTGTTTAAATTTATGGCAAAGCCATCAGATGCGGAAATAAAAGAATTCGGAGATATTATGTTTTGCGATGATGTACTGGAGAACAGCCTTCAGAAGGTTTCTGCAGATTTATCATATGAAGAGATTAAGAAACAAAGATTTATGAGTAAAATGATGATGGCGTTTGGCATTAAGAAAGGAGTAATTCATGAAAGTGCCTGGCTTGAGGGCAGCATAGTTAAAAATGGTAACGCTGTTAAAAGCGGTCTGCGCCATGCAGCATTTTGCAAGTATATTGTTTATATACGAAAACTTTTAAAGTGAGGATAAAAATTTGAAACTGGTTAATAATAAAAATTCCCAGTACAGATTTGTTTTGAAACAGCTTGTATCAAGGGAAATTAAGAGAAAATATGCAAGGTCCTATCTGGGAATTGT
>JBJENU010000293.1:0-1557 GCA_051880355.1 Lachnospiraceae bacterium
ACGTTGGCGAAGCCAATGCAAGAGAGACGGGCTGGGCATTAAGGACTCTGGTTGCAATGTATGTTGAGACCTGGGATGAAAAGTGGCTTACAAAGTGCCGCTGGATTCTTGATAATTTTAAAGCGTGGGAACAGCAGTATGGCAACTGGCTTGCACCGTATACGGACAATACCGTGGTAAGGGTAGGCTTTATGATTTCTGTGGCAGTGGGAAGCGTTATGAGATATTACAGGGTATTTCCTGAAAAAGACCTTAAGGATATGATGCTTCGTGCCATTGACGATTTAATTGAGAATTGTCTGCTTGATAATGGCTTGTTCTATTATAAAGAGCTTCCAAGCCTTAAGCGCAATGGCAATAACACATTGCTTTTAGAGTCTCTTGCCATTGCCTATGAGCTTACAGGCAATGCAGAGTATCTTAAGTATGGTGTAAGGACTTTTAATATGGTAACTTCAGTAGCTGCACCGGGGGCAGTGGGCAGCAAAAAGGTTGAAGGTGATGCTGTTATTGTTGGAAACCAGGGAACGAAGAATTTTGCCCAGAGCTTTATTCCGCTTACCACATATTATAAGGCTGCATCCAATAACGGACTTATTTAAAAAAATTTTATAAAAATCAGTTGACAAAGGAAAGAAAGAGTGCTATCTTAATCATAAAGATATTAGCACTCTTTTTTATTGAGTGCTAACAAAAAAGAAGGGAGTGGTTACATGGAACTAGATGAGCGCAAGGTTAAAATACTTAACGCCATAATCCAGAATTATTTAGAGACTGGTGAACCTGTAGGTTCCCGTACCATTTCAAAGGCTCTTGACCTCAATCTGAGTTCTGCCACAATCCGCAATGAGATGGCAGACCTTGAGGAATTGGAGTATATTATGCAACCACATACTTCCGCAGGAAGAATTCCTTCTGACAAAGGCTACAGATTTTATGTGGACCATATGATGGAGGAGCGAATCAAGCAGCTGGAGAGCCGTGAGCTGGAAGTAAGCAACATGCAGGAATTACTCAGCGAAAAGGTGGACCGGGTTGAAGAGCTTTTACAAAATGTAGCCAAGGTTCTGGCAAATGACACCAATTATGCAACAATGGTTGCAACGCCGAGAGGCCGGGGAAGAAAACTGAAGTTTGTCCAGATTTCACAGCTTGAACCTAACAAGCTGCTGGCGGTAATAGTAATGGATGGCAATCTGGTTCGCAATAAGTTTATAACTTTGAGCGAAAACATTGACCAGGAAATACTTCTTAAGCTTAATCTGCTGGTTAATACAACACTTAATGGTCTGACCATGGAGGAGATGAATCTTGGATTAATTACCAGAATGCAGGGGCAGGCCGGTGAATATGCTGATATAGTTCAGGAAGTTCTTGAGGCTGTTGCAGAGACTATGGCAGGGGCAGACGGTATGCAGATTTATACCAGCGGAGCCACAAATATTTTCAAATACCCTGAACTGAGTGACAGCTCTAAAGCCAGCGAGCTTATATGCACCTTTGAAGAGAAGGAACAGCTTAAAAACCTGATTCACGATATTGAGGAAGATGACCAGG
>JBJENU010000294.1:0-1546 GCA_051880355.1 Lachnospiraceae bacterium
AGACGTTCCCCTTCTTCGTGAACACAGGTTATATCAGGCGGACTGGCTGCTACGTTTTTATGGATTTAAGTCTGATGAGCTGCTTTCAGAAGATAAGCCTAATTTCAATACCTTAATTGACCCCAAATGCGACTGGGCTTTAAGACATTTAGAGATGTTTCCTGTTGAAATCAACAGCGCCGATTACTATACCCTGCTTCGCGTACCGGGAATCGGTGTCAATTCAGCCGGACGTATACTTAAGGCAAGACGAATGGCACCGCTGAACTATTACGACCTTAAGAAAATAGGCGTGGTTTTGAAGCGGGCAGTGTATTTTATTACCTGCAGCGGAAGACAGCTTCATCACTTTCCAATTAACGAGGATTTTATAACCAACCAGCTTGTATCTACTGAACGAAGAAGTGTATTTGATATAAGCGACCATAACTCGTACAGGCAACTTTCCCTTTTTGACGATTACAATTTAAGTGCTCATGGGTGATTTTATGGATAGAGATTTAACTTTTTTATGCGAAGACACAATTGATGGAATTTTTACAGCCATATACAAGGCATGGGAGGAGGGCACAAGCCACACCCACATTCAGGTAAGCGGTGTTACTTCAATGCAGCTTTTTACAGAATATGTTCAGGTTACAACCGACACCTGCTTAGCTTTGAAGGTGGCTGACAGTATCCGCCGTAAGCTCTCCCCTGAGGTTTACCTGTGGTGCTATCACACTGCCCTGTCTGATGTAGAACACAAGGGTGAATTGTTATATACATTTTTGCGTAAGGCCTTTAAAACAGGTCCTTCCATTATCAATATGCTGCAGGATAATACTGTTATGGAAGTTTTTGAAATATCCCGCAGAATTTCCAGGGAGGCAGCCCACTATCTGGGTTTTGTGCAATTTGAAGAATTGTCTAATAAGGTGTTAATCTCAAGAATCAATCCGCGATGCAACTTAGTTCCCCTCATAGCTCCACATTTTGCTGACAGGCTCCACTGTGAGAACTGGATTATCCTTGACACTAACAGGAATTTCTGTGCCATCAACAGTGCCGGCAACGGATATGTATTGTCATATGATGTTGATGAGCAGACACTTTTATCAATTGGACCGCTTTCAGAAAAGGAGCAGGAATGCAAGGATTTGTGGAAGAATTTCTTCTCTACAATTGCAATTGATGCAAGAAAAAATCCGCAGTTGCAACGTAATATGCTGCCACTGCGGTTCAGAAAATATATGACATTGTACTAAATTATTTTATATAACATCATTCAGTGTAACTTAATTTCACAACCTTCATATCATGATGAACGGCTTCAAGAAATTTACCAAATGCATCCTTAGTCCTTAACTTGAGGCTGGATGTGTTAATGCACGGATGGCAGCCCACATACTCACCTTTAAGTACATCTTCGTCAACAAGTAATTGCACCTTATTGTTAACATCATTCATAAGTCCCATAATGCTTACAGAGCCCGGCTGGATATCAAGCAATTCCAGCATATCCTCCGGGCTTCCAAATGATAATCTGGCACTGTTAATCTGTGAC
>JBJENU010000295.1:0-6594 GCA_051880355.1 Lachnospiraceae bacterium
CGAATCCTGAGGTCCGGGACATGCTTCCGGATGGAACTGGACTGTGAAAATATTCTTGCCCACATATGACAGGCCTTCATTAGTCTTGTCGTTAACGTTGATAAAAGCTGACTGGGCCACTTTAGGGTCAAGTGTATCCTCATCAACCACATATCCGTGATTCTGTGATGAAATATAAACCCTTCCGGTTAATAAATCTTTTACAGGATGGTTGGCACCTCTGTGACCGTATTTCAGCCTGTGTGTGTCTGCTCCTGTGGCAAGAGCCATAAGCTGATGACCGAGGCAGATGGCAAAAACAGGGACATCGCTTGCATAAAGTTTTTTGATTTCTTCAATAATCTCAACACATTCCTTAGGGTCTCCCGGACCGTTGGACAACATAATTCCGTCCGGATTGGAAGCAAGAATTTCCTCTGCGGAAGTGTAAGCAGGATAAACTGTCACTTCACATCCACGCTTGTTAAGGGAACGTGCGATGTTTTTCTTAGCGCCGAAGTCCATAAGTGCCACCTTAGGGCCGTTGCCTTCAAGAACATACTTCTGACTGCATGTAACCTTTCTTACAACGCCTTTAACCACATACTCCTTGATTTTAGGAAGTATCTCGTCAATATTGTAATTCTCATTGGTTGTAATCATTCCGTTCATTGTACCTTTTTCTCTTAAAATCTTGGTAAGTGCTCTGGTATCAATTCCCGAAATGCCTGGTATATCGTTAGTTTTAAGGAATTTTTCAATGGTGTCATCTGATCTGAAATTGCTTGGAATTCTTGAAAGTTCTCTTACTATAAATCCGTCAGGCCATGCCTTGGCAGATTCCATATCCTCATGGCATATGCCATAGTTGCCAATCAGTGGATATGTCATAGTTACAGCCTGTCCTGCATAGGAAGGGTCTGTAAGTACCTCAAGATATCCAGTCATGGAGGTATTAAATACTATTTCGCTGATTACTTCTCTTGTGGAGCCAATGCTTGTTCCTTGAAACACTGTTCCGTCTTCGAGGATTAAAAATGCTTTCATCAATGTCACCTTTTTCCCTTTCGTTTTTACCATTTTGGCAAAAAAAAAGACAAACAAATGAGTTTAGTCTTTTTTTCATTTCGATAAATTTTATCACACTTACATCAATTATTCAAGTCTTTTTTATCCATTTCTGCTTTAATAGAATCACGGACAATTCTGGCTTTTTCCTTGATTTTCGCCGATGCCCCACGTGATGTGAGAATATAACCTGCGAATTTTAAGCCGTTGTCATAATCTTTGCACTTTCTTGCCAGTTCTGACAAAAGATAATTAACCGTAAGGTTGTCCATATTGCAAATCGGCGGCAATTCTTTTTGTATTGCCGTACAGAATCCTTCGTATGCACTTTTGGTAAAATTCATTTCTTCTTTATTAAATTTTTCAATGTACTTTTCATAATCAATTGTAGTCTTATCAAAAGTCTCTGCCATGCCACGGTAAAGCCATGCAATTTTAAGACAGGAATAGGCTCTCTCACTTATTTTGGAATGCTTGATTACATTGGTAAGAAGAACCATCTTCATTCTGTCAATGGCGGTCTTATATGAGTAGGCCCCCACATCATTGGTCATCCCCTTGAAATTAGCCGTAATCTTCTCTTTTATCTCCTTGCGCTGAAATGCCGTAACATCATTATAGTTTCTGGCAGTGGCAGCATATCCGCAATGAAGGCACACAATAGCATCATACTTAATTGTATCTATGCCCTCGTAAATAGGTCGCAAATCAGTATCACTGCTGACAAAACGGGCTTTACCCGTTCTTACTGTCTTGGTCTTAAACTGCTTACCACACACAGGACAGGTCATGGTCTTCTCAAATATGAAAGTATCCTCATCAGGAACTTCCTTAACCACTGCCTTAGGCTGACTGTGCTTTACTGACTCTTTTTCCTCTTCGTCAAAAATATTAATATTCCTGACAATGCCTTCCATTCCGAAAGCTTCCAATCCTTCAAAAAGGTTATCCATAAAGTGACTCCTTAGTTAAGCTTAAATGAACTCTTAAGGGAAACAATTCTGTTAAATACAGGATTGCCAGGTGTTGAATCCTTAATATCCGCACAAAAATATCCGTTTCTTACAAACTGGAACTTATCTTCAGGTTTCGCTTCAGCCAGACCGGCTTCAACATAGCAATCATTAACAACTGTAAGTGAGTTCGGGTTAAGATTCAAAGAGCCGTCTTCATTGTATACACCCTTTTCCTCATCAATAATGTTCTCATACAGTCTTGCCGTAACCTTAACGGCATGCCTTGCGCTTACCCAGTGAATTGTGCCCTTCACCTTGCGCTCCGTGAAATTAAGTCCGCTTCTTGTCGCCGGGTCATATGTGCAGTGAATCTCTGTAACCCTGCCATTTTCATCCTTGACAAAGCTTTCACACTTGACAAAATAAGCATTCATAAGCCTTACTTCGTTGCCTGGGAAAAGTCTGAAATATTTCTTAGGCGGCTCCTCCATAAAGTCCTCTCTCTCAATGTAGAGTTCCTTACAAAATGCCACCTTACGGCTGCCTAATTCTTCATTTTCCTGATTATTAGGGACATCGAAATATTCAACCTGTTCTTCAGGATAGTTGTCAATTATAAGCTTAACAGGGTCAAGCACTGCCATCATACGGTTAACCTTAAGCTTCAAATCCTCTCTTATGCAGTACTCAAGCATGGGATATTCAACAGAACCATTGCTCTTGGTAACGCCAACAAGGTCAACAAACATTTTAATTGATTCAGGTGTAAAACCTCTGCGGCGCAATGCACTGAGAGATACAAGCCTTGGGTCGTCCCATCCGTCAACAATCTTTTCTTCCACCAGCTTCTTAATATATCTCTTGCCTGTTACCACATTGGTAAGATATAATTTTGCAAATTCAATCTGCTTAGGTGCTTCCTCCGGACTGTTTTTAAATCCTGCCTCGATAAGTACCCAGTCATAGAGTGGCCTGTGGTCCTCAAACTCCAGTGTACATATAGAGTGTGTAATTCCCTCAATTGCATCCTCAATCGGATGTGCAAAATCGTACATCGGATATATGCACCACTTATCACCTGTTCTGTGATGTGTCATATGTGCAACCCTGTAAATTACAGGGTCTCTCATATTAATATTGGAAGAAGCCATATCAATTTTGGCGCGAAGAACCTTAGTGCCATCTTCAAATTTGCCGTTCTTCATATCCTCAAACAAAGCAAGATTCTCTTCAATACTTCTGTTGCGGTATGGGCTTTCCTTGCCCGGTTCTGTAAGTGTTCCTCTGTACTCCCTTATCTCATCCGCAGTTAAATCACAGACATACGCCTTACCCCTCTTAATAAGCTTAACCGCCGCCTCATACATCTGCTCAAAATAATCAGACGCAAACAAAACCTCGCCGCCCCAGTCAGCACCCAGCCATGCAACGTCCTTCTCAATTGACTCTACAAACTCTTCTTTTTCCTTGGTCGGGTTAGTATCATCAAAACGCATATTAAACTTTCCATTATACTTTACTGCAAGTCCATAGTTAAGAAGTATGGACTTGGCATGTCCGATGTGTAAATATCCATTTGGCTCTGGCGGGAAACGGGTCTTAACGACCTTGCAGTGACCTTCTTCAATATCTTTGTCAATAATCTGCTCAATAAAGTTTTTTGAAATTGCTTCGTTTTCCATCAGTAGTACGACCTCCAATAAGTTCAAAATTATATATATTATACTTGATTTTTTTAATTTAATCAACTATCTATTTTTTCTTTTATGAGAGCAATGGTCTGTGGAATTGTCAGGTGCCACTCATCAATAACAATTTCTGCATACTTATTATAGAGGCTTTCCCGTTCTTTGAAAATCTCCTCAATTGTGCCTTTTCCTCTGGACACAACACCGCGCTCATGCAAATCCCCAAGACGTTTTACAATTTCTTCATAGGGAACTTTAAGATATACAATTGTTCCTATATCTTGAAAATGCTTCATTGCATTTTCACCATATACTGCACTTCCGCCTGTTGCAATAACTGCGTTGGTCACTTCAATCTGTGAATTAATTCTGTCTTCCAATTCCAGAAATCCTTCATCTCCAAGCTCTTCAATAAGCTCACACAGCCTTTTTCCGCAGGCTTCCTGAATAACAAGATCGCTGTCTGCAAAACGCATTCCAAGATTTTTTGCCAGAACTACCCCGATTGTACTCTTGCCGCTTCCCGGCATTCCAATAAGAACAATATTTTTTTTCATAACTTCTAACCTCTGTAAAAACATTTCCTTAATCATACACCTGCCACCGCTTTGTATCAAGAAAATTTTTATGAATAATTTTTTTTACTTGGCGCACACTTACCATATACAGCAAATATTTATCCGGAGGCAGAATTATGGACAATTTTGGTGCAACTTCTACCAGCGAAAACGATGACACTTTTGCTTATGTTCCGCCTAATCTTATGTATGATGGTTTTAAAAACTCCAATGGTATGTCAAAGGAAGAAATTGAGAGAAAAAAATATCATTATGAGCAGAAACTTGAAGCAGAAGACAGAAAAATACATTTAAAAAATAGTGATAAATAGTTTACAAAAAATCAAAGGCTCACTATGGTGTGTCCTTTGATTTTTCTTTATACCCTCTAATTTTAGTTCACATATTTTTCCATATTTTTTCACAAAGTTTATGTATTTTAACCATTTTTTATTCTTTTTATCAAAAATATTTTGTGCATATTTCACAATAATTTGTTTTATTTTTGGGTTTATTGCTAATTGTATCAAATACTATTATATGGTATCTTGATATTGGTTTTGTTTTATAACAAAAATATAATAATTTTAAGGAGGTTTTTTACCGTGTCAAAAACTGTAAAAAAAGCAATTGCACTCGCAGTAGCAGCTCTGGTTGTTGTTGTAGCAATCATTGCAAAGCCGGATTCTTCTGCCATCGCAGGAACATCTGCATCTTGGAATTTTAAAGATTCCGGTTTCAAGAGTCTTGGCAAAATCACTTCATCAAAGACCGTTAACGGTCTCACGCTTGTAGCAACAAGTTCAAAGACTATGAATGTCAAAGCAGAAACAGTTACCGTAAGTGGTACAACTTATACTTACTGTCTTGCTTTGGGCGGAACCGGTTCTACATCATACCGTTCAGTTAAGGTTCCTGTAACCGGCAACTCAACAATTAAGGTTACATTGAGAAGTTCAGGCAGTTCAAGCCGTACCCTCGTTGTTGCCAACTCAAGCGGCAAGCAGTTAGGAACAATTACTGCTAAATCAACCGCTTCAACAGGTACATACAACTACACAGGTTCTTCCGGATACGTTTACCTGTATTCTTCAAACAGCGGTATTAACATTTACAAGATTCAGGTTGATTCTAATGATTCAACAAGTTCCGGTTCTTCAAGCAGCTCAGGTTCTTCAAGCTCCGACAGCAGTTCAAGTTCTTCCGGCAGTTCAAGCTCTTCAAGCTCCGGCAGTTCATCAACAGTTACCGGAACAACAATTACAGTTAAAAACGGTGGAACATCTCTTGCAGATGCAATCAAGAAGGCATCTAAGGGTACAACAATTATCATCGATGGTACAGTTAAGTCAGGTGCTGTAACACTTCCATCAGGTGTTAACATTTCAGGCAAGAACAATGCCACAATTGATTTCTCATCAACATCAGGCAGCTCCGGCCGTGGTATCACAATCAAGGGCAGCGGAAGCACAATTGAGAATATCACAGTTAAGAATGCTTCTGATAATGGTATTTACATTGAAGGTTCTAACAACACATTCAAGAACGTTACCTGCTGCTACAACAAGGATGCAGGTTTCCAGGTAAGCAACGGTGGTGCTTACAACAAGTTCTACAGCTGTAAGTCACATCACAACGCTGATGCCAAGGGTGAAAATGCTGACGGTTTCGCAGTTAAGCTTCACTCAGGCGAAGGCAACTACTTCGAGAACTGTATCGCAGAATACAACAGTGATGACGGTTGGGACTGCTACGCAGCTCACGGTGCTGTAAAGCTTGTTAACTGCCAGGCTAACTACAATGGTTTATGCAATGGTATCTACGGCGACGGCAATGGCTTTAAGATGGGTGGCGTTGACAACAAGACAAGCGGCGTTGCTGCTCACCTTGACCCATTGAAGCATTACCTTGAAGGCTGCTCTGCTAAGGGTAACTATGCTAACGGTTTTGACCGCAACAACCAGAGCGGCGTTGTTACAATGAAGAACTGTACAGCAGATTCTAACAAGAAAAAGAATTACAACTGGCCGGCTTCAGGCACACCTTCAGCTCTCGGCTACAAGGTAACATTTGGCAAGGCTCAGATTATCAGTTGTACATCAATCAACGGCAAGAACGACATTTCAGGTGCTACACTCAGCGGCACATGCAAAGGCTTCTAAATTGCCGGTCAGATTAATTAAAAAAGGGTTTTTTACTTAAAGTAATGGGATAACATTTAAGGGACGCCGGTTCGTAAAACGGCGTCCCTTTTTCATTAGAGAGAAATTAAAGCAAAAAAATAAAGCTATTAACGGGAGTCGGACCCGTGACCTCAACATTACCAATGTTGCGCTCTACCACCTG
>JBJENU010000296.1:0-1545 GCA_051880355.1 Lachnospiraceae bacterium
CAAGATTTGGGATGGATTATGAGGCAAAGCATATTTTCATGGCAAGCGGCGCGGCCGGTGCCATTGCACATGCAGTAAGGTGTGTAACCAAGCCGGGAGATGAGATTCTTACCTTCGCACCGTTTTTTCCTGAATATACACCATATATTAATTTGTCAGGTGCAGTTTTAAAGGTTGTGCCGGCCAATACTAAGGATTTTCAGATTAATTTTCAGGCATTTGAAGAGATGCTTAATCCTAATGTAATGGCTGTACTTATTAATACACCTAACAATCCGTCCGGCATTGTGTATTCCACAGCAACAATAAAGAAGCTGGCTGAGGTTCTGGAAGCTAAGCAGAAGGAATACGGACATGACATTTTCCTTATAAGTGATGAGCCTTACCGTGAGATTGTTTTTGCAGGCGCAGATTCACCTTATGTAAGTAAATACTATGACAATTCAATTTCGTGTTACTCATATTCCAAGAGCCTGAGCCTTCCGGGTGAGCGTATCGGCTATGTGGCATTTAACCCAAGATGTACAGATGCAGATATTCTGGCAGTTATGTGTGGTCAGATAAGCCGCGGCATTGGACATAATTGTCCTTCATCAACTGCCCAGCTGGCTGTTGCAGAGGTTATTGACAAGACCAGTGATTTGTCTGTATATGAGACTAATATGAATCTGCTATATGATGCACTTACAAGAATTGGTTTTGAAGTTGTAAAACCCGGCGGAACCTTCTACATATTCCCAAAGGCACTTGAAGAAGATTCCAAGGCATTCTGCATGAAGGCTAAAAAATATGATTTAATCCTTGTTCCTGCCGATAATTTTGGCTGTCCGGGATATTTCAGAATGGCATACTGCATTGATACAGAAAAAGTGAAGCGTTCAATTCCTGTACTTGAAAAATTTGCAAGCAAAGAGTACGGAATGGTATTTTAAGGAGAGTTTATGGATAGATTAGAGATAATAATTGATGGTAACAACTTTTCTGATATGGAAGGGTTCTATGACGAAGTAAAAAATAAATTTACCCGGAATTATGATGATTATGTGGGAAGAAATCTCAATGCTTTTAATGATTTGCTTCGCGGCGGCTTCGGAGTTTTTGATTATGGCACGCCTATTACAATTAAATGGCTTAATGCCGACAAGAGTAAAAATGATTTGGGATATGCGGCAACAATTCTTCAATATGAAAAAGCACTTGCAAAATGTCCTGACGAAAATAAACCTTTTATCCAGGAAAAAATTGATATGGCCAAGGCTAATGAAGGTCAGACTTTGTTTGACATTATTGTGGATATAATTCTTGATACTGACGACAGTGGACATGACTGTGAATTGATTTTGGAAGAATTTGAAGAAGAGGAACAGGATGAGTTTTAAACCTGCAACAAGAATACAGAGAGAATTGTTTGAACTGCGTGACCCTTCTTACAAGGAATTTCACGCATCCCTTATCCCTAATGTGGATTCTGACAGAGTGATTGGTGTGAGGACTCCCGTTCTTCGCGATTATGCAAAAAAAGTGGCAAAGTATGATGAATGTGAT
>JBJENU010000297.1:0-1539 GCA_051880355.1 Lachnospiraceae bacterium
GTTTCCTTACATTTGTAATAGTTGTAGCTGTTTCAAAATATGTTTCCCTTGGTTCACTCTGCCTTATGGGAGGCTTTTTTGTTGAACTTTTATTATTTGGTGTAAGCGGATATTTTGGAATAGATAACGCATATCTTATTGAGATATATATTCTGGCGTTTATAATTACAGCTCTTGCCTTTATACGTCATAGTGCCAACATTAAGCGTTTAATTGCCGGCAATGAAAGAAAAATAGGACAGAAAAAGGAGAAATAATATGGCAAATATTGGTATCATTGGTGCCGGAAGCTGGGGCATCGCAATTTCATTGCTTCTTAACAATAACGGACACAAGGTTACAGTCTGGTCTGTTCTTGATGATGAAATTGACATGCTGCTTAAGGAAAGGGAACATAAGAAGTGCCTTCCGGGGGTTAAGCTTCCTGAAAGTATTATTTTTACGAAAGATTTGGAAAAAACAGTAACTTCCAGTGATGTTATTGTTATGGCAGTGGCGTCACCTTATACACGCTCCACATCTAAAAAACTTTCTCCTTTTGTCAAAGAAGGACAGATTATTGTCAATGTGTCAAAGGGCATTGAAGAAGATACATTGATGACTTTGTGTGAGGTTATTAATGATGAAATCCCTCAGGCAACTGTGTGCGTGCTTTCGGGTCCAAGCCATGCAGAAGAGGTTGGACGCGGTATTCCTACCACCTGTGTAATTGGCGCAAAAAAAAGGAAGGATGCAGAGTATGTCCAGAATATTTTTATGAGCAATGTGTTCCGTGTATATACCAACCCTGATGTACGTGGGATATGCCTTGGCGGTGCACTTAAAAATGTTATTGCACTTGCCGCAGGTATGGCGGATGGCCTTGGCTATGGAGATAATACCAAGGCAGCCCTGATTACAAGAGGAATTACAGAAATTGCCCGTCTTGGTATTGCAATGGGCTGCAAAATGGAGACCTTTGCAGGCTTGTCGGGAATTGGTGATTTGATTGTTACATGTGCAAGTATGCACAGCCGTAACAGACGTGCCGGTATCCTTATCGGTCAGGGAAAGACCATGCAGGAAGCAATGGATGAAGTTAAAATGGTTGTTGAAGGCGTATACAGTGCCAAGGCAGCTCTTGCATTGGCTAAGAAGTATAATGTTTCAATGCCTCTTGTGGAATATGTCAATGCAATTCTTTTTGATGGCGTGTCAGCAAAGGATGCAGTTAACGGACTTATGCTCAGAGACAAAACAACTGAAGCAACAATGGAATGGGATGAATAATAAATGAATGCAGTCGATACCAGAAAGGTGTATTTTTCCAAAAAACTGAATAAAGCTCTTGATAAGATATTAGGTTCCCAGTGCACAGTGGTAAATGCACCATTTGGTTTCGGAAAAACCAGGTCTGTAAAAGGATATTTTGATAAAAACGAAATTCCTTATGTATGGATTGACTGTGTTTCTGCACCGGAGGTGTTCTGGGGTAAGTATTGTGATGCAGTGGCAAAGCTTGACAAGGAAGCAGCGGCAATTGCAAGATCAATTGGCTAC
>JBJENU010000298.1:0-1533 GCA_051880355.1 Lachnospiraceae bacterium
CCATCCAGAAGAACCATGTGAACAGAATTCATATCAAAATTCTTATCAAGCTCCTCAATCAGCTGATAAAAGCCATAGCCCCTTATGCGGTTGGCATAATCTGCTGATTTGGAGAACTGCGAGGAAGCCTCTGTCAGGGCGATTGAATGTCCTGCACTGATTAATTTTGCTTCCAGCCTCGACTTAATTCTTGAAATAAGCTCTTTTAATCTTGCATAATCGTCGAACTTGGTCTCCATAAGAATCTCTCTGATAATTTCTATGGCGAAATCTGTTTTCCCATATAAAACCTTGGTCTTAACCTCAAAAAATAAATCAACCTGCTCCAGATTTTTTGAATTAATATAGGAACTGGCAACTGCCGCAATTCCTCCAAGATTGATATTAATTGCATTAGACAGCTGACTGTAAGTGTAATGGGTCGTATCCATCTCACCTAAAACTGAGCTTAATAATCCAACATAAGGCACAAGCTTTTCAGGTACCATTTTGCAGTTAAACGCAAAGGAAATATAATTAATTCTGTTGGAAAAAATATTGCTGTAAACGAAAGGCACGCAGCATATATCCCTTCTGTCAATGTAAAGGGGCTGTGTCTTTTTATCCATATCATCCAGTGTGAGCATAGGAATTGTCTCCAGTGCTTCCTGAGAAGACGGTTCCTCCTGATACGCCTCAAGAGCCATGGTCTGCGCCACCAGTTCTTCCAGCTTCCCGTTACTCAGCGTTGCCTTATAATCACTTAGGATTTTTTCAGTGTGCTCCTCCGTCAATTTGGTAAGACCAACTTCAGGCTCCAGCACAACTAATGAGCAATGTGTATTATTAAGGAGATATTTCTCAATAAGATTCTCAAAATATCCATCCTTATACTTTTTGCGGATTTCATTAAAAGTCTGGCCGGCTGCAATGTGCATAAACGGTTCATTCTCATCATAAAGCCAGCTGTCAAAAATCTGGAGACCATACATAAGTCCCTTTGGATATGAGCCAAAATCAGCCTCTCTGTACTTAAATTCAAAATTGTTAATACCGGCCAGAATCATATCCCTGTCGATTCCATCATCTACTATCTTCTTAAGTGTCTTACGGACAACTCTTTCAAATTCTTCCTTCTTAGAGGCATCTGAATTATGAAGTACAATTGAATACATAGGCTGATAAATTGAATTCTCGTAGGAGCTGTCAACATCACTTCCAAGACCGGACTTAATAAGTGCATCCTTCAATAAACCGCCTGTTGATGAAATAAGCACATAATCAAGAATATCCATTGCAAGGTAAAGCTCTCTGTCAAGACTGGTTCCCACTGACCAGTTAAGGGACAGATAAGTATTATTCTCCAGCGGCTCATCACTTGTTATGGCATAGGGCCTAATTATTTCTTTCTTTTGTTCAAAAGGTTTTTGAAGCTTAATTGTTGTATCCTTCTTAAGAATATCAAAATCTTTAAGATATTCATCATTGAGGTATTCAAGTCTCTCGTTGACATCCACATCGCCGTAGAGATAAATATAGCTGTTAGACGGATGA
>JBJENU010000299.1:0-6533 GCA_051880355.1 Lachnospiraceae bacterium
ATATACACAAATGTATGTAGAAAATATGCTTTGATTGGATTATAGCACGGATGGGTATGGATTGCAAGGGAAGAATTATTAAAGAATTATAAAAAATTCCAAAATTGTGCTTTTGGGCTCCATTATACATCCAGTCTGCCAGCTGCCCCATATCCTCAGGTGACAAATTCATCAAAAAGTCATCTGTTACTTCATTTGATAAAAGTTTCAAACTGGGCAATGCCATTAAATATTGAATTCATTTTTTGGAGAAGGTCCAGAAGCCAAACAATTCTCCATGATTGTCACCCATTACAAATATTGCCATAAAATTCTCCGTCTTTCATATGTAAATTCCTGCTGCAATACCCTGCCACCTGACTGCTATGGGTTACTATAACAACAGTTATATTTTTTTCCCTATTAATTCTTAGTAATAATTCCATAATCTGTGCTGTTGTTTCGGTATCAAGGGCACCAGTGGGTTCATCTGCAAGAATTACCATAGGATTAATAATAACCGCTCTTGCAATGGCAACACGCTGCCGCTGTCCACCTGACAGCTGATTTACTTTCTTATTTATCTGACTGCCCAGTCCAACCATTTCCAGAATTTCTTCAGCCATCTGTGATATTTTATGTAAAGAAATATGCTTTTTTGACAGCAGGAGGGGGAGCATAACATTATACTTAGCACTCTTTCCCGGTATAAGTGCAAAATCCTGCATCACGAATCCGATTTTAGTATTACGCAGCTGAGCCCTCTTTCCGTCACTAAGCTTACTTACATCAATATCATCAATAAAAAATTCTCCACCGTCGTAGCTGTCAAGCAACCCCATAATATGCAACAGGGTAGATTTACCGGCGCCCGACTCACCCTCTATTGAAATAATCTCACCATCATCTATCTTCAAAGACACGTCTTTTAAAGCATGAAATTTATCTTTTCCAATTTTATAATACTTATTAATATTTTTAAGTTCAATCATACATCTTGCCTCACTCTCTTGATTTGTTCCAAAATTCTATTGGAGAATTGCTGTTAAGCACAACAATGGACATAACTGTGCTGACAACCAGCATTATTAATCCTATAATTACCGTATAAGCAATTACTTTGCCATCAAAATATACTTTTTCAAGAGGATCTGCCCAGAATTCAAGTGCTGATAAATCTTTATAAATAATTATATACAAAATGTTTAATGCGATGGAAATTGTTACCATAATCACAATTCTACTTAATATTTGCATAATTATTCTTAATTTTGACAGACCAAGAAGATAGTAAACTGCATTCTGATATAAATTTTTCATTATATACAATGCAGAAATACAGATAAATGCTATTCCGCTAATAATAACAAAGAAAACAGGTTTAGTCATATTTTTTTTGTAATCCTGCACCCACATTTCCTCTGTATTCTGCAAAATTTCATTTACCGGAACTACTCTGCAATTCTGCTGTAAGTAAGTGGTAACTGCCTCTATATCATTTTCGGAAGCATCCTTAGAAAAATCAACAAAGAAATTAGCATTACTTAAAATATCATAAGTTTTTACGCCACTATTTTCATAGAGTTCAATAGTATTGTCTGTTTTAGGCAACAAAATTGTTGACATACTTCCCATAATAGTTTCTGCACACATATATGTGGCATCACCTGACATATTAGGAAAATACTCAGGTTCATATATCTTGCCTGTAACTTTAACTCGATATCCTTCAGCAATGTCCAAATATGAATTAATCGGAACATCTCTATACATCTGTCCACACAGAACTGCATTAATTACGTTTTCTTCATCGGTTGGTCCATCAGGCCATTTTCCTTCATTCAACCTTGGATAAAGCGCTGACATTTCAAGTGGTATCAAACTAATTGTATTCTTTTGATTACCATATATTTTAGAAAACTGAATTATGCTAAAAACATTGCTTACTCCTTCCATTTTCTCAATTTTGGAAATCAAACTCATTCTCTCATCACATTTTTCATTCTGGTCTTCGCTAACATAATAATCTACATAGCCAATACAATATATGGCACTATCACTCTCAATTGCACTGTCAATCAAATCATATCCCAACAAAGAATATCTGTAAATTCCGTATGCCTTTGTCAGGGAAAAAAGTGAATATACAATTATAACAAGCAGAAATAAGTCCGTAATTATACGCTTTGAAATGCTGCCTATAATAAACCTTATTTTTTTCATACTACTTTCCTATCTTTCTATATTGGTAGTTGGCCTTACACATAACGATATAATCATCGGTATTGAAACTACCGTCATAACAAACAGAGCAAAAGCGGCAATAATAACATAATCACTTGTGCTATATACAAGATTAACGTAATCACTCAAATTTTTGAAAAATCTGTCATAAAGAAGCATATGTACCAGTATGGTTATTAATGTGCCCATAAGTGTAAGTATCAAAACTTCACAATAAGCAATAAATCCCACATATCCCCTTGTGGCCCCAACGATTCTTTCAATGGTATTTTCCCTAATGTCCATATCAAAAATATATTTCAGTACAAATAAAAATACGAAGAAAGAAATGGACATCAGAATAATTGCAGTTAAAATATTTTTCTTTTTAACCTCATTTTCTTTTCCAAAATACTCATCATATAATTCATATGGTGTTTTTACATATGTATAGTCTTTATTAAAAAGCCCCTCTATTTCTGATTTCATATTCAAAATGTTATCTTTACTGCGATTTTCCAGCAACGTAACTTCAATTTTATTAATCTTCATATTATTATTGTACATATAATCGTAATTCATATATGAGTCATCGGCTGTTGTATGTACACCGATTATATTATATTCAATTCCATCAGCGTAAAGCTTGGGATTAGACTGTTCTTTAACCTTGGACAAATCAACATACATCAAATCTTCACTTAAAACTAATCCATTTTCTACCTCGGCAACATCAACTGAACCATATTTACATCCATGATCCAGGGTATTTCCCTTTATAGCCGATATGGATATCGTTCTCTCATGTTCACTAATATACTTAGTGTTAAGTACATCTTTTGATTTCTCTATGTCTATATCCTGCTCACAGGACACTATAATCCTGTATTTTTCCTGCAATTTTGCAATTCCTTCATCCTGCATATACACGTCATACAAAAAATAAGCCGTGCATGTCGCTAACTGCTCCGGTATCATCTTTTCAAGTCTTGACATTTTTATGTAATCTCCATAAAAATATATCAAAAATAAAACACTTGAGAAAATACCCAGAAAAAACATTGCAAGTGCAAGTTTATGTAATGCAAAATGTGTTTTTATCCTATTGAATAATATGTAGATTAATTTCATATGAGTAATATCCTGTCATTATCTTAATTTTATATTCCAGCCATTTATTATCATATCATATTAGTTGAATTTTGTAAATGTTTTACATATATTATTTTAACTACATATTATTTTAACATTCCTATTGATGTTGCTATTGGGGGAGAAGGTCCAGAAGCCAAACATACCCTCCGTGAATGTCACCCATTACAGGTGTTGCCATAAAATCCTCCTTATAAATGCCCATATTCCAAGCCAGCCAAGCACTGCCAATATGATGTAGTGCAATGACACTCCTGCTCCATTATACGCCATAATACCTGAAATGTAGGTGCACAACGACCATTCTTTTGCTCCCTGAATTCCCAGCATATACAAAAGCTGTGGCACAATTATAACAAAACCGGCAAGCATTGAGTATACGTAACTAAGCTTTGCAGTTAAATCACTTATTATAATTCCAACCAGAACCAAGGCTATTAATGTAAGCAGCATATCCATAAGAAGAAAAGCCCATAACGGAATCTTAAACGGCACTTTTGAAAATATTTCAAGACTTTGGACTGCAAAACTGACATCCTTCAAATCGTACAGACTAAATAATTTCCGATAATAAATAAAGTATTCTGCAAGCGTGAACACTGACAAAACCATACAGCCCGTCAGATATTTTTTTGCACACCATTTATTACGTAAATCCGATGTTTTTATTATGGACAGCATCCCACTCTTTTTCTCATATGAATAAAATGTGCTGCTAATTAAAATTGAAGCAACTATACATAAAAATAATAAAAACAAGCGATTTTCCAATTGCCTTGTACCAAAGGCAAATTCATATTCGTATGGCATTATTATAACCGCATCAATACCTGCCTCATTTTTTTCCTTTACATAATTTACCCTTTCGGTTATGTAACCCAGCATGCTCTTTCTGGCAAGAATTACCTGTTCATAGTCTGGCTCATCCTTTGACAGGGAATGTGCAAACTGCTCATATTCCCTGTCATATTGTGACAATATTGATAGCAGCTCATCGCCATATTTTAAGCCATTTGCTTTTTCAAAAAATGTTTTGTAGTAACTCATTTCCGTATTATAGGAAACCTTATTACCAATCTCAACATTATTTGCAAGAAGTATTAAAATCACAAGCGGGAAAATTACACGCTGTGAAAAAAGCAATTTGTAAAGCTCTTTTATCATATATGAAGCATTTTCCACCAGGCGCATCAATCCGCCTTCAATCCATAAAAATACTTTTTCTATGGCGTTTAATTTGCTTGTGATATGTCTTGCAACATTTCTATAGAAACATAATCCTCCCATAACAGCTGCGGTAACAAGTGCAATAACAAGAGATGTCTCACTTACATCTGCTATCCACCATGAGTAACCCCAGTTCTGATAATTGGCAAATGTTGTTCCAATCTCATTTAATGCAGCCAGATTTATATATTTAACAAATCTGAAAATGCTTTTTGCTGAAACAAAAACATATAAAATATATTCAATTCCGTAAATAATTACAAATAAAATTAAACCTGTATTTACATTAGCAAAGAATGACATGACAAACCAGGCTGTCAGTGCCAGGGCAAAGCAGGACAAGGCTGCTAACAATGCCAGCACAATAACATACTCAAGTCGATTCATACCGTAGCCTGAAAGTAAATATCCACTGTCGCAGCTAACTGCATCTAATATTCCGCCGATTCCTCCATGAATGGCAATTGAAGTTATAGCTGTTGTTATGTACAATAAAAATGAACTTACAACTGACACCCACAGCAACATAACAAGACGTCTGAAAAACAGTCGCATTTTTCCGTTTTTTGTGGCACCGATTATATATATCAGTCCTGTTTTCTGCTCATTAAAAAATGAATAAACCACCATAATCATTATAATCAGCAGAAATACTTCCGTGTACCTGAATTTCACCACATGGTCCAGCCATATTCCATTACTCAGCTTTATCCGGTTATTTTTTACTTTTGACAAATCTTGTCTTGTTTTAAGAAGATTAAGATATTCAAAAGACTTTTTGTCACTAAAAATACTTAATTTTAATTGCTGCTCACAGGTACACAGATTCTCATCAATAAGATTAACATAATTATCCACATAATCTGCATTTTCCAACAGTTTAGTTCTTGCATCTTTAATTACAGTTTTTCTTTCCTCCGATAAAAGTTCCATATTAATTGACTCAACATACTGCTTGTATCCTTCAATGGCAGCCTGCCTTACAGATGAAGTCTCATTAATATATGTAAGACTATTATTCACCATCTCGTCATATATCCTGCTGGTTACACCTGATTGCCGGTTATCCTTCACAAATAAAAGTACATTGACAAATAAAAAAGCAACTACAATTAAGCAAAATTTAGTATTAATAATTCTTTTTAATTCCATAAATCATTTTGCCTCATAATTACTTTTTCACCATTGTTAATTATAAGATAATAATCATCAACGGCCAATAATTTACTGTTATTCCATTTTAAAGCTTTTTCAATTTCAAATTTCTTTGTATGATTATCTGATAAATCGATACTATGAATGAATAATTTTCCCTCACTGCCATCAGAATATTCCGCATAAGCATATAATCTGCCGTTGTTATATATCATATTTTTAACAGATGTCATATTACCATCTAAAGTCTCGATTTTATCTATTTTGAAAGAATCCAGCGACATTTTCAAAATCATACAGGAACCCGATTCTGAATGTGAAACAAAATATATATTATTATTTTCATCAATGCAACTATTATACAATATTGCCTCACCGGTTCCCTCACCCAATGCATCAGTTGCATTATTGGCATTGATATTCAAAATCATACTGAATGTTCCTTTTGAACAATCGTACATACCAATTCTATATTGGGCAGAATTTTCATTAATCATAAAACGGGTATTTAAAGAGGTTATAAAATATACTTTATCTCCCACTCCAACAACCTTGGCAGAGGATTTGGAGCCCCATGTAATCTCATCTACTGCCCTGTCAAATTCCCCTATTTTTTCAGGCTTTGCATCATCTGCAATTCTTACCCTGTAACATCCAACCTGTGCCATAAATTCATTTTTTGCAACATCCGAATCAGGTGCAACGCTCATATAATAAAGATATTCTCCCGCCATAAAAGCAGTATCAGTCATATTCCCCTGCTCCACGCACCCTACAACGCTTCCACTGTCTGTCAG
>JBJENU010000300.1:0-1530 GCA_051880355.1 Lachnospiraceae bacterium
CCACAATCCTGACGAACATTCGCATATCGTGTGGCATACGCCCCACTTTAATCCAATAAAAAGAATTTAAGCATACTTTGCTGTTCTTTTATATAGTAAGACAACTTTTACAACCATTTGTTACATATTTTTTAAAAATAGACAGAAAAATATTGCACAAAACTTAAGATGAGTTTTTGTGCAATGTTTCAATAAAAGTCCGTAAGCGGATTTTTTTAATTCAAGAGCGCTCCGTAGGCATTATTTCCCATAAAGTAAAAAACAGGTACCGCATCACTGCGATACCTGCTCAATAGAACTTAGTTATACTTACGTTTTCTAGCAGCTTCAGACTTCTTCTTACGTCTTACGCTTGGCTTCTCGTAATGTTCTCTCTTACGAATCTCCTGCTGGATACCAGCCTTAGCGCAGTTTCTCTTGAATCTGCGTAACGCACTATCTAAAGTTTCATTATCTTTAACGATTACGTTTGACATCTTTTCCTGACCACCCTTCTGTTACATATTGTGCAAAATCTACGGGTATATATAAATCGCACATTGACTATTATACCATAAATATGCAATTCGTCAAGAGCAAATTTTACATTTTGTATAATTTTATTTAGTTAAGCTGCAAGCCAAGAACCTCACCTGCTTTGGCGATAAGCTCATCAATGCCTGCAGGATTCTTACCGCCTGCCTGAGCCATATTAGGACGGCCGCCACCGCCACCGCCGACAATACCTGCAAGAGCCTTAATCATATTACCGGCGTGAGCACCCTTTGCTACAACATCATCTGTTGCCATGGCAATAAGGTTAACTTTGTCAGTACCCTGTGCACTTGCAAGAAGAATAACACCTGAACCAAGCTTCTCTTTAAGGGAATCGCCTAAGTTGCGAAGGCCGTTCATATCAACATCTGCCACCTTGGTAGCCAGAAGCTTAACGCCTTTAATCTCAACAACATCTGACATTACATCACCAATTGAAGCATTGGCAATCTTACTCTTAAGGGATTCATTTTCACTGCTTAACGCCTTAATCTCATCACTCATTGTCTGAATCTTCTTAACAAGTTGTGCCGGTTCTGATTTTGCTGCCTTGGCTGCCGCATTAAGTTCAGCCTCAATGTTCTTATAATACTCAAGAACTCCGTTGCCTGTAAGAGCCTCAATACGTCTTACGCCTGCTGCAATACCAGTTTCAGATACAATCTTGAAAAGCATAATATTGCTTGTGTTAGATACATGTGTACCACCACAGAGTTCCGTTGAGAAATCACCCATAGATACTACACGAACCTTTTCACCATACTTTTCACCGAAAAGTGCCATAGCACCGGTCTTTTTAGCATCTTCAAGAGACATAACTTCTGTGTTAACAGGGATTGCATTGCCAATCTGCTCATTAACAATAGCTTCAACCTTGGCAATTTCTTCTTCTGTCATACTCTGAAAATGAGTAAAGTCAAATCTTAATCTGTCCTGAGTTACAAGGGAACCTGCCTGCTCAACATGAGTTCCAAGCACTGTTCTTAAAGCCTTCTG
>JBJENU010000301.1:0-6499 GCA_051880355.1 Lachnospiraceae bacterium
AATTACACCTTTACCGCATAGAGCCTTATGCTTTTTAATATCAACACTAATATTATATTCATCAGCCAGCCTGTCTATTACCATAAAACCTGCATTATGACGGGTTCCCTCGTATTCTTTTCCCGGATTTCCAAGCCCCGCTATTATATACATATCAAAATTACCTCCACTGCTAAAATAACTATAGCTATCGCAATAAGCAATGCCTTAAGCGCCTTTCTTTTTTCAAAAGTATTAATCATATTCCGTATATCATAATATACACCATTAATTTCGTTGTCATTTACAAACGACACGTCTGCCCGGCTTTTCAGTTCCCGTGCTTTGGCAGCCCACACCGTAAACCAGTATACACCTTTTTTGTCTCTGAAGCTATTGCTAATAAGCATAGTCATCATACCCGCAACAAACATAAGACCATCCAGGATGGCATATCTGTCATTGGGAAATAAAAAATCCCTGATAACTTCCGCCTTATTTTTTTCTGCATCAGACAATTTAGGTTTCCTGCTTCTGTTTCCATAAAATAATTTATAGATTAAAAATACAACGCCAAATGTCACCACGCTCAGCACAACAAATCCAATCTGCGCCCAGCCTGACCAGCTCATAAACCCTGTACTTGCCTGCTTTGAATCTGATATTGCAGCATCACATCGCTCTAACACGGCAACAAAATGCTTAACCGGGTCTGCAACTGACAAAGGCTTTATCTCGCCGCCGCAAAAACTGCACCTGTGAGCTGCCGTTGGAATGTTACTGCCACAATTGGGGCATTTAACCAATTCTGGAACAAATTTTTCCTTTTCCGGTTCACACCTGTCCTCATAAATATGTACCCTATTTTTAGACTTGGGCACTTCATCCCTGACAGTTTGCTGCATCAGCAGATAATCAAGCTCTCCCTGAATATCATCTGCAAAATTAAGCACCAGTGCCTTGTCCTCACTGTCAATTCTATACTTATAGTTGCCGGTTACAACGCCACCGTCATCAAAATCAAGCTCAAAATTATAGAACTGCCCGTTTTGTCTGACCTGTCCCCTGATTACAGGCGGATTAATCTCAATATTATTTATGTCAGGGTAATAATTAACTGTATTTCCCACAATTCTGGCAAAGTCGCCAAGAGTAATACTTCCCTCAAGCATAAAAAATCTACCTCCCTATGGTTATCCCCCCCCCAAAAAAAGAGCACATATATGGTAATTATATGCTTTTAGTGATGCGGTGTCAAAGGATTTATGGATATAATATTCTCAATGTAAAAAAGACTTCAAAGCATATCACCTTGAAGCCTTTCACAATTCATTTTAAATTCTACTCTCCTACACCTCAAAATCCAGACACATTCTAATCTCCATATTAGGTCTGACTGCAGAGTCTGCCACTGCCACGTGAGCCGGGTGTGTACTGTAAGCCTTAAGTGCTTCCTCACTGACAAATTCACTGTCAAGCATAATATCTGCCGTTGAAGTTGGAAGGCTCTCTGTCTGAACATGAATTTTAGTAAGACCGTCAATCTGGCCGAGTAAGCCTTCAAGACCGGACTTTACAGCAGCTTTGATAGCTGCCTTTTCTTCCTGGGTTTTATCAGATTTTATTTTCCACAAAATAATATGTTTTACCATAGTTCCTCCTTATCTTATGGCATCTTTCATTTCTTTTACAAACTGCTTCACATAAGGTACACAGTCCTTGCCGTAGGTTCCGCAGATTTTAACAATGGCTGAACCCACAATTACGCCGTCTGCGTACTTGGCCATTTCCCTTGCCTGGTCCGGGTTAGAGATACCAAAACCGATGACACAAGGGATATCCTTAGTTTCTTTTACCAGCTTAACCATGGCTCCTACATCTGTTGTTATTTTGCTTCTCATTCCTGTAACACCAAGAGAAGATACACAATATACAAAGCCTTTTGCCTCCTTTGCAATTGTAGCAACTCTCTGATGTGAGGTCGGTGCAATAAGTGAAATAAGGTCAAGTCCGTTGGCAGCGCAGATACCTTCGAATTCTTCCTTTTCTTCAAAAGGTACATCCGGAAGAATAAGGCCTGCAATTCCAAGGTCTGCTGCCCTTTTCACAAATTTTTCAATGCCGTAGGAATAAACAACATTGGCGTAAGTCATAAATACCATTGGAACTTTAACCTTAGATTGAAGGTTAGACACCATATCAAAAATCTTATCCGTTGTTGTGCCGGATGCCAGCGCTCTTGTGTCAGCAGCCTGGATAACAGGGCCCTCTGCCGTTGGGTCCGAAAAAGGAATACCAAGCTCAATTAAATCGGCGCCTGCCTCTTCCATTGCAACAACGATTTCTTCGGTAATTTCAAGTGATGGGTCACCGCATGTGATAAATGGTATAAAAGCTTTTCCGTGAGAAAAAGCGTCTGCAATTTTCTTACTCATGAATATCCTCCCCTCTGTATCTTGCCATTGCTGCGCAGTCCTTGTCGCCACGGCCTGAAATGGTAATTACTACGATTTTATCTTTATCAAGTGTTGGAACTATTTTTTTAGCATAAGCAACTGCGTGTGCACTCTCAATGGCAGGTATAATGCCCTCCATTCTTGACAGATATTCAAATGCTTCAACTGCTTCTTCATCTGTTACCGGAACATACTGTGCTCTGCCTGTGTCATAGAGATTAGCGTGTTCAGGTCCTATGCCCGGATAGTCAAGTCCTGCAGAGATTGAGTAAACAGGGGCAATCTGACCATACTCATCCTGGCAGAAATAGGATTTCATACCGTGGAAAATACCCAGCTTACCTGTTGCAATTGTGGCAGCCGTCTCCGCAGTATTAACACCACGTCCTGCTGCCTCACAGCCAATCAGCTGTACTTCCTTGTCCTCAATAAAGTTATAGAAGGTTCCCATGGCATTTGAACCGCCGCCTACACAAGCCATCACCACATCCGGAAGTCTGCCTTCTTTTTCAAGCATCTGCGATTTAATTTCCCTTGAGATAACTGCCTGGAAATCTCTTACGATTGTAGGGAATGGGTGTGGTCCCATAACTGAACCAAGAACATAGTGGGTATCCTCAATTCTGTTGGTCCACTCACGCATAGCCTCTGAAACTGCATCCTTCAGAGTTGCAGTACCGGTGGTAACCGGGTGAACCTTGGCGCCGAGAAGTCGCATTCTGTACACGTTAAGTGCCTGTCTTTCAGTGTCTTCCTTTCCCATATAGATTTCACATTCCATGCCCATAAGAGCCGCTGCCGTTGCTGTAGCAACTCCGTGCTGGCCTGCGCCGGTTTCTGCTATAACCCTTGTTTTGCCCATCTTTTTGGCCAGCAGAACCTGACCAAGTACATTATTAATCTTGTGTGAACCGGTGTGGTTAAGGTCTTCCCTCTTGAGATAAACCTTGGCGCCGCCCAAATCCTTAGTCATTTTTTCTGCATAATATAAAAGTGAAGGTCTTCCTGCATAGTTATTAAAAAGCTCTGTAAGCTCCCTGTTAAATTCAGGGTCATCCTTGTAATGATTATAAGCCTCTTCAAGCTCAATTACCGCATTCATAAGTGTTTCAGGAATGTACTGACCACCATGAACACCAAATCTTCCCTTTGACATAGTATCTCCTTTTCTGACTATTTCCACAGCTCTTTTTATTTTCTGCGGGTCTTTAATTTTATCTGTTTCAAGACTACTGCTCATATCAACGGCAAAGGGTTTTACTTCTTTTATGGCAGCTTCAAGATTGTCCTCCCCTAGTCCGCCTGCAAGAAAAAAGTCCCTGCCCATATCTTTTATAAGGGACCAGTCAAAGCTTTTCCCTGTTCCCAGTCCGTTATCAAGAAGGATGTAGTCTGCTTTGCTTGCCTTTGCCGCCTTGATATCATCAGCAGTCTCTATTTTAAAATATTTTATTACCTTTCTGCCTGTAGCTTCTTGCACTTTCTCAATAAATTCATCATCCTCGCTGCCATGAAGCTGGGCAATGTCGATTACGTTGTCATTCAGAAGCCGGCAAACCAGCTCTGAAGGCGAATTGACAAAGACGCCAACTTTCGTTATACAAGGTTTAACCATACTTGAAAGTTCCGCCAGTGTGGAAACTGACACGCTTCTGTGGCTCTTTGGAAATTCAATTATAAAACCACAATAATCCGGTTTTGCCTCATTTACAGCGATTATATCCTCCGGTCTGAAAAGACCGCAAACCTTTATTTTACTCATACAAGCGGTGCTCCATTTAATTCCTCAAGGATTTTTGCCTTGTCGTTGCTTCTCATCAATGTCTCTCCAATAAGCACTGCATCAACATTGTTATCATAGAGAAGCTTAATATCTTCATTGGTTCTGATGCCGCTTTCCGATACAAAAAGCACATCTGAAGGTGCCATTTTTCTAAGCCTGATGCTGTTGTTCATATCAATTGTGAAGTTTCTCAAATCCCTGTTGTTAACGCCCACAATTCTTGCATCTGCCTTAAGTGCTCTCTCAACCTCATGCTCATCATGAGCTTCCACCAGTGCATCAAGGTCAAGCTCTTTAGCAAGCTGTTTATAAGCTTTTAGCTGTACATCATCAAGTATGGCACATATTAAAAGCACAGCCGAAGCCCCGAGCAGCTTTGCCTGATAAATCATATATTCATCCACAACAAAATCCTTGCGGAGTACCGGAATACTCACATTTTCCGCAATTTCCCTCAAATACCTGTCTGCACCCTGAAAATAAAAGGGCTCAGTAAGGCATGAAATGGCACTTGCTCCTGCCTTCTCATAATCCTTTGCAATTTCCAGATATGGAAAATGTGGTGCAATAAGTCCCTTGGAAGGGGAAGCCTTTTTTACCTCACAGATATAGGACATTCCCGGTTTTGCAAGACTTTCATAAAAAGACTTTTTGGTTCTTGTGTCAAATGCATAACACCGGGCAATTAACTTTCTTTGTGGAGTTTCAGCTTTTTCTAAGGCAATCCGCTCCTTGGTTTTAGCTGCAATTTCCTTTAAAATATCAGAAGCCATAACAGACTCCTCCCTATTTATTACTTTCAGCAATGAACTCTTCAAGCTTCTTCATGGCTGCACCACTGTCAATAATCTGTTCTGCCATTCTTACACCCTCTTCAAGAGTTTCCGCTTTACCTGCTATGTAGAGGGCAGCACCTGCATTAAGGCATACTGCCTGACGCTTCGGCCCTTTTTCTTCACCGGTAAGAATAGCCCTTGTAATCTGAGCATTTTCTTGTGGTGTGCCGCCAAGCAAATCCTCCTTGCTGCAGCGCGTATAGCCGAACTGCTCAGGAGTGATTGTGTATGAATGGAACCATCCGTCCTTAATCTCGCATACTGCGGTCTCTGCGCTCATTGAAATCTCATCAAGCTTATCCTTGCCGAATACAACCATACCCTTGGTAACTCCAAGCTTACCCATAACCTGTGCAAGCGGCTCAACCAAGGCCTCGTCATACACACCCATAAGCTCCATTTTGGCGCCTGCCGGATTGGTAAGCGGTCCGATAATGTTAAATACAGTTCTTATGCCAAGCTCCTTGCGGATTGGCGCAACATACTTCATGGCAATATGATAGTTCTGGGCAAAAAGGAAGCAGATATTGTTGTTTTTCAAGATTTCTGCGCTTCTCTCTGCAGGAATGGTGATTTTTACACCCAGCGCTTCAAGAACATCAGCAGCACCGCACTTAGATGATGCTGCCCTGTTACCATGCTTGGCAACAGGAACGCCTGCAGCAGAAATTACCATAGCTGCCGTTGTTGAAATATTAAAGGAGTTAGAACCGTCTCCGCCTGTACCAACAATTTCAAGCACATCCATATCATGTAAAAGCTTGATGCAATGGCCTCTCATACCTGCTGCTGAGGCTGATATTTCATCAATTGTCTCGCCCTTTAAGGCAAGTGCTGTAAGATATGAAGACATCTGCACGGGACTTGCTTCACCGCTCATAATCTCATCCATAACTGTCTTAGCTTCATCAAAGGTTAAATCCTGCTTCTTTGATAATTTTAAAATTGCTTCTTTAATCATCTTCTAATCCTCCAATAATTCCATAAAATTTTCTATCATCTTCCTGCCATCCGGGGTCATAACCGATTCAGGATGGAACTGCAGGCCAAAAATTTTGTAATCCTTATGTTCAACTGCCATAATCTCATCATCCGCTGATTTTGCAGTGATTTTTAAGCAATCCGGCAAGGTGTCTGCAACTGCTGCCAGAGAATGATATCTTGCAGCAGGAAATGTATCGGGCAGGCCTTTAAACAGCTTACCTTCACCAACTTTTATAATTTCCTTCTGCTTTCCATGCATAAGCTCTTTTGCATAGGAGACCACACCGCCAAACGCCTCACATATTGCCTGATGTCCAAGACAGATACCAAGAATCGGTACCTTTCCTGCAAAATATTTGATTGCCTCGATGCACACACCGGCATCACTCGGCTTACCCGGCCCCGGCGAAATAATAATTGCCTGGGGTTGCATCGCCTCAATCTCATCCACTGTACATTCA
>JBJENU010000302.1:0-6486 GCA_051880355.1 Lachnospiraceae bacterium
AATAGTCATCCACAGATTTTTACATTCCATAGTCATCGGCAGCCACCTCCACTTCCCACAAAAGGTTTGTCAAGTTCAGGAAAAATTGTCCCTCTTATAAAACCGGTATCACAATCATACAATTTATCCATATTCTGCCACGGCACATAGGCCATAGCCAGGGGTAACGTCAATTCCTTGGGATTAATTCTCTCATATTTAACCGCCTCATCACACTGCATACAGTTATTGTTATAACGGTTATTATTGCGCATCATATAGGCCATTTTGACTCCTTATTAGTTTTCTTTAATAAAATATTATGCCTGTAAATGCTTTTTGTGATTGCCGTAAACATAAAAAACTGCCACCTGAAATTTAACTTTCAGATGGCAGATATAACTAATATTTCATTGTCAGATGATATATTTTATAATCACTGTAGGATTCTATCTTAACTGAATATGACAGAACCTTGCCAACCATTTTGGAAAAAGCCTTTTTTAAATCACTGTCACCATATACTATGATTTCAGCCTTTCCTTCTTTGTTTTCTGCAAGTTTGGCAATATAATCCTCCAGTTCATTCTGGGAATACAGCACCTTTATGCCCATTATATTGTTGTATGAGTACTTTGTGCCTTCTGCCTTAGGATAATTCTCCCGTTCCCACGAATGGTCTTTTGAGATTGTGGTGTCATCAACATTAAAATATGTGTGATAAATCGAACCGGATTTGTTGCCCACAGGGTCATCCCATGTGACATCAACATGATACCACTCATTATCCAGCTTAATCATATTCCACATATGATTCTCATTGCCTGCAACGCCTGTGATTGTAATGCACTCAACATCCATCATATCCATAAAGGTCTTAAACACTTCCGCATAACCGCTGCAAATTGCCCTGTGCTCAAGCAAAGTATCATATGCATCGTACATATAGTCAAGAGATGAATCGTAGGATGTATTCTCAACAAGATAATCATGAATCTTAAGGATTTTTTCTTCAATCGGAAGTTGTTTCACTGCTTCCGTAGATTGTTCCACAGATTCATTTGTGCTGTCTTCTGATACACTTTCTTTTCCCTCAATTATGTTAAGGACTCTCTTGTACTCATCAAGGAGCTCCTTCTGCTTTGCTGTCAGCTTAGAGGTGTCATTATTTTTGTATGCATACACTATCGGATAATTGTCCCAGTAAGTAATGGATACCTTTACATCATAGCCGCCGATAACCTGCCTGTGCTCACAGCTTATATTTTTAACTCCGGGAATTTTTACCCAACTGTTTGGATCTACCAAGTCCTCAGTTTCCACATTGAACTGGCAGTCTGTCTTGTTCTGCTCCATTGTCTGAATTAGATAATCCCGGATTTCTTCCCCGCTTTTTAACTTATCATATCCCGCACCGACAGGTCCTGAACAGCCTGATATACAAATGGTCATTATGAGCAGGACTGCTGCCGGCAGTATCTTTCTAAAAATATTTTTCATACACATCACCACTAGGCAACCATATACAGTGCATAAATAGTTGCAACCGAAATTACTGCCTGAATAATCACAAATCTGAAAACTACCTGTGCGTCAGACCAGCCCTTATTCTTGCGGACATGGTCGTGAATAGGCGTGCGGACATTTTTCATTATTTTTATTTTCAGGAATCTTAAAAGTGAAACCTTGATAAGACCCAGTCCGCCATCAACTATAAGAACAATTGCCACAAGAAGATATAAAAACGGTCTTCCCGACTTCAATATTGCGAAAGCGATAAACACTCCGATTGCCCTTGAGCCGGCATCTCCCATAAGTAATTTGGAAGGTGAGGCATTGAACCACAGATATCCAAGGAGACACACCACCATAAGCAGAATCGTATGTCCAAAGTAAGCATCACAGTTATACATTCTGAATAATACAAATAATGTCAGAAGAGTAATCACAGAAACCGAACCACAAAGGCCGTCCACACCGTCTGTACAATTAGTTACGTTAATACTTGCCCACACAAGAATTACTATGAGAATAAAGTATACTGCATACGGAATCTCAATTGTTGTTCCGGCAAATGCCATATGCACAATATTCGGGTTATAATTTAAAAATGTATAGGCAGTCATTCCTGCAATGAGGAAATCAAGAATGCCTTTTTTCAAATTGCCCCACGGCTTTGTGGAGCTGTCGTCAAGATAACCTGTAAGCATAGCTGCCAGAGTAAGAATCATATATATAACAAGCTCGCTGTTTAATGGCACAAAAAACACTACCGTAAGTACAAATGTAAGAATAAAAATAATACCTGCGCCTCTTGGTTTACCTGCCGATTTTTCTCCGTTTACTGCAAATGCACGACCTGCATCTCTTGGTAAAATGTTTTTTCCAACTGAAATGGCAACGCATGTCAGAGCAAATGCAAAAACGACACTGATAAATGTAATTATTGGCATCTGCTGATAATCGAATATGTAATAAATCATTACTAAACCTCTTTCTGCTTAAAACAGTGTTTTTGTACTGTTGTACATATTAAATATATGGTACAGGCCTGCAACATACACAACTATATTAACAATAAGGCTAAGGTTGGCAACTCCCGACATCAGTGCAAGGAAATACAGGAAATATGTTCCGGCAAACACAAGCCAGCCCATTCTGAAATTCCTTGTCAACGCCAGATTGTTATCCATTTTTGCATATTCTATAATACCCTCTGTAAAGTAATATGTTACGTAAATAAAGAAAAAGGCAATCAGACCAACCTTTACGGCAGCCGCTTCATTGGCATACTCGCTGAAATCCATAGTATTAAACCACTGCACAAGACCTGCTGCCACAATGCCGCCAATGGCGTAGTTACGGGTCTTTTTAAAGAATTTGCTGTTGCCTGCCATACCTGCTGCTCCTGCAACAATCAAAATAAACCCTAAAACATCATGGAAAATATCAATAGTGACGTTGCCGATTCTTAAATTAAACTGAACAAGGACAAAAAAAGTTCCCAAAAGTACCAATAAAAAGTTTTTTCTGTTCATAAATTACATCTCCTTTCTCTTATCCTTCCAGGTTGTAAAAGCTTCACCAAACTTTTTAGAGTAGGCAGTAGGATAATTTCTTAAACGCACAAAACCGGCTTTCGCCCGCTGCCTGTACAACCCCAATTCTTCCAGAAGCTTGTCCTTACGCAATTCAAGCTCTGCAATACCTTCCTCTTTTGCATTGGCCAGCCTTGACCTGATTTCTGCCAATTCTGCCTGTATTCTGGTCTGATATGCCAGAAACTTCTGAACATCAAAGGCATCCCTAAAGGAGGTAACAATATCAATTACCATAACGGCAGATACAGCGCCCACTATTCCCATAAGCCAGTGAAACTTCATATTGTCTATTACGGCTGCCACCTTTGTGTGGACAAAAAACACCAGCACCACAGTCAGCACGCCCCAGAACAATGATGACTTCAGGCAGATATACCCCCTGAAATTGCAAAATTTTCCACTGTAATCCCAATATTTCACCTTAAAAATGTTCTCTATAAGAATTCCTGCAACAAGTTCAAGAACCGTTGCCGCAATCATCCCCACAACATATACCAAAATTATATGCTCCACCTTCAAATCATGTGGAAGCCACAGGCATGATGCAATCATTGTTATTGCCCCAAAACCGTATATCGGCAAAAAAGGGCCTTTTAAAAAGCCTCTGTTTACCAGCTTTCTCTGGGAAACAGATACTATAGCCGATTCTATGCACCAGCCTATAAAGCAATACGCATAAAAATATGCAATCCAGTTAAAAATTACTCTGACCATAAATTAACAGTATTTTTTAAGGATTTCTACCTTATCAAGTTCTTCCCAAGGAAGTTGCAAATCATTTCGGCCAAAATGTCCATATGCTGCTGTCTGCCTGTAAATAGGACGTCTTAAATTAAGCATCTGGATAATTCCGGCTGGTCTTAAGTCAAAATTCTCTCTGATAATTTCCACAAGCTTTTCATCTGAAAGCTTACCTGTTCCAAATGTATCCACCATAATTGAAGTCGGTCTTGCAACACCAATAGCGTATGAAAGCTGAATCTCGCACTTTCTGGCAAGTCCTGCTGCAACAAGGTTCTTGGCAACATAGCGTGCCGCATAGGCTGCTGAACGGTCAACCTTAGTACAATCCTTGCCTGAAAAAGCACCACCGCCGTGACGGGCATATCCACCATAGGTATCTACAATAATCTTACGTCCTGTAAGACCGCTGTCTCCGTTAGGACCACCAATTACAAAACGTCCTGTAGGATTAATGAAAACCTTTGTGTCATCATCAATCATCCGGGCAGGAACAACACTGTCAATAACATATTTCCTTATGTCAGCATGAATCTGTTCCTGCGATATCTCAGGGGCATGCTGGCTTGACACAACAATTGCATCAAGTCTTACAGGCCTACCGTTTTCATCATACTCAACAGTAACCTGTGTTTTACCATCAGGTCTTAAATACGGCAGAGTACCGTTTTTTCTCACATCTGTGAGTTTCTTTGCGAGCTTCTGAGCCAATGCAATAGGATACGGCATATATTCTTCAGTCTCATCTGTTGCAAAACCGAACATCATGCCCTGGTCACCTGCACCTATTGATTCAAGCTGTTCATCTGTCATTGTACCATTCTTAGCCTCAAGTGCCTTATCAACACCCATGGCAATATCAGCCGACTGCTTGTCAAGGGCCACCATAACGGCACACGTATTTCCGTCAAAGCCCTTATCTGAACCGTCATAACCGATTTCTGTAACTGTCTTTCTCACAATCTGTGCAATATCTACATTTGCCTTTGTTGTAATTTCACCCATTACCATTACAAAGCCTGTATTGGTAAGTGTCTCGCATGCAACTCTGCTGTATGGATCCTGCTCCATTAACGCATCAAGAATTGCATCTGATACCTGATCACAAATTTTATCAGGATGTCCTTCTGTAACTGACTCAGATGTAAATAATCTTTTTTCCATTAGTATTTCCTTTCTTAACTACTACGTACTTCGCCACAATAACAACAAAAAGAGGTCCTACAATCAGGACCCCTTGTATCAGCATTCCAATCAGGGATATCCTTATTGTTCGATTAATCGCTCAGGTTGGCACCTTCCCAGAACAGGGGGTTGCCGGGTTTCTCAGATCCTATGTATCTCCACCACTCTTAATAAGGGACTCTCTCATATTTAGTTACTACTTCATTATACTAACGCAAAATATATGTATAGTCAAGTACCATTTTTTCACAACAATTAAATGAGGCTCTCATACAATGCTGTAATGTCTGCAACACTGGTTTCCTTAGGGTTGCCAGGACGACATGCATCATCATAAGCAGACTGAGCAAGGAAAGGAATGTCTTCTCTCTTAACAATTTCCTTAAGGTCAGCAGGGATTCCCACATCCTGTGCAAGCTTTTTAACTGCATCAACTGCAGCCTTCCTGTATTCAGCCTGAGTCATATTCTCTGTGCCTTCAACACCCATAGCCTTGGCAATATCCCTGTATTTTTCACCTGTTGCTTCTGCATTATATTCCATAACAGTAGGAAGAATAATTGCGTTGGCAATTCCGTGTGGTGTATCATAGAGAGCACCAAGAGGATGCGCCATTGAGTGAACGATACCAAGACCTACGTTAGAAAAGCCCATACCTGCCACATACTGGCCAAGAGCCATACCCTCCCTGCCTTCTGGAGTATTATCAACAGCGCCGCGAAGTGAACGGGCAATAATTTCAATTGCCTTGAGATGGAACATATCAGAAAGCTCCCATGCACCCGCTGTAATATAACCCTCAATGGCATGTGTAAGAGCATCCATACCTGTTGCAGCAGTGAGACCCTTAGGCATTGAAGCCATCATATCCGGGTCAACAAAAGCAACCACAGGGATATCATGAGGGTCAACACATACCATTTTACGGTTCTTCTCTGCATCTGTAATTACATAGTTAATTGTAACCTCAGCGGCTGTACCGGCTGTTGTAGGAACTGCCAGAATCGGAACACACTTATTCTTAGTATCAGCAACGCCCTCAAGGCTTCTTACATCAGCAAATTCAGGGTTAGTAATAATTATACCAATCGCCTTGGCTGTATCCATTGAAGAACCACCACCGATGGCAACAATATAGTCGGCGCCGGCTTGTTTAAATGCAGCAACACCTGTCTGAACATTCTCAATTGTAGGATTAGGCTTAATGTTTGAATATACTTCATAAGCAAGTCCTGCACCATCAAGTACATCAAGAACCTTCTTGGTAACACCAAATTTAATCAAATCAGGGTCGGAACATACAAACGCCTTCTTGAATCCTCTCGCTTTAGCCTCTGTTGCAATATTGGCAATAGCCCCTGCACCATGATAGGATGTCTCATTCAAAATAAATCTGTTTGCCATAATTAGTAATCTCCTTCTTATTATTCTATGTATTTTAGATTTGCACAGAGCAAAATCTAATTGTTAACATTATAAC
>JBJENU010000303.1:0-1521 GCA_051880355.1 Lachnospiraceae bacterium
CTATTAAGGAAAATAATCTAAAGCATCCTGATATAGAAGTGCTTTTTACAGTAGCCGAGGAACCCTATTGCCAAGGCAGCAGATATGTTGATTACAGCAGACTGAAGGCTACTACGGGATATGTACTTGATTTGGTTGGACCGGTTGGAACGGCTGCAGTTGCCGCTCCTTCAATAATCTCAGTTAATGTTAAGATTAGAGGAAGGGCAGCCCATGCAGGCTTTGCCCCGGAGGAGGGCATTAACGCATTGAATATTGCGGTAAGGGCTCTTTCAGAAATAAGAACAGGTCATACAAGCCACGATACAACAGTTAATTTTGGCGTAATAAAAGGAGGAAACGGCAGGAACATTGTTCCGGAACAAGTCCTGATTGAAGGAGAAATAAGAAGTCTGGAACATAAAAAGGCTTTGGATGAAGCTTATAAAATAAAAGAAGCCTTTAAAAATGCGGCAGATGAGTTTGGCGGTGGTGTAGCGGTGGAAATTACACAGCACATAAAAGCTTACAATATAGGAAAGGACAAAAAAGTGGTAGAGCGTTTCAGGAAGGCGGCCAAGGGAGTCATGCGATGTATTTTGCCGGACTGTATCACAACTTTTGGCGGCAGCGATGCAAACCGGCTTAACGAACATAATATTTCAACAATTGTTCTGGCATGTGCAATGGAAAATTGCCATAGTACAGAAGAGTATACAACTATAAATGAACTAATAAAGTCAGCAGAGCTTACTTTAAAACTTATGACATTGGAGGATTAAAAGTATGAAAAATAAGAGATTTAAGAAATTTATTGCATTAATTACAGGAGCCGTATTACTTACAGGCTCACTTACAGCCTGTGGTGTTTCAGGCAGTGTGGCAGAAAGCAAATCATCAGTGGCAGAAAACCAGAGTGCAGAAAAGAAGGATAATGGAGAACTTGCAGTATCTTTCCCGACAGGCAATATCCGTGTTGCAATTAACATTCTGGCACTTCAGAAGGGATATTTTAAGGAAGAAGGCGTAACTGTAAAGCCTGTGGCAATAGGTGGCAATGATGCACTTACAGCCATTAACCAGCAAAACGATACACTTGATATTTTAACAGCAGGTTTTGTGCCTGATGTACAGGCGATAGGCTCAGGCTATGACCTGAAATTTGTGGCAGGTACAGCTGTTGAGGGCGGCGCAATCATTACAAAGAAGGGCAATGCAGATAAATACAGAGGAACTGACAAGAAACTTAATGTTGATGCCGTAACATCTGCAAAGATTGGTTTTGTAAGAAATGAAGCTTCATGGATTGTGACAAGACAGTATCTTTTAGACAATGGAGTTTCTGCTGATACAATTAAAGATATTGAGGCAGAGAACAGCGGAAAGATTTCTTATTATGGTGAAGCTACAGAGACAGCTCTTGCTGTTCAGAAGGGTGAGATTGAGCTTGGTTTCCTTCCAATGGAATTTGCCCTTCTCTATGCAGATTCTTATGGCCTTGAGGTTGTAGTTGCAGCCGGTGACCTTTTACCTAATTATGTA
>JBJENU010000304.1:0-6482 GCA_051880355.1 Lachnospiraceae bacterium
ATAACCACCCAGAATACAAGAACTATAAGCCCCAGATAATACCAGCCCATATGGTCTTCAAAAACCTCATGAAGCGGTCCGTTCCAGAATATGAGTAAAAGCACTCCAAGTGAAGCAAGCACGAACTTATTGGTGGCCGCAATAACCGTCAGAGCTGCACAGCTCTTAGAAAATCTCAATCCGTCGCGGCTCATGTAATACAGCTGCATTGGCTGGCCGCCTGAAGCAGAAGGTGTAATTCCACTGTAGAAAAAACCTATGAAAGAATATCCCGTGCACCTTAAAAAAGCTTTAAGGCTCCAGTTGCCACCAACCATCATCCATATCATATATCCTTCGCATACAATATACATAAGCGCCATAATCAGTGCCAAAACCATAAAAAATCCGTTAAGCTCCCTAAGCGCACTGACTATTCCTTCAACATCCTGACCGTTAAAAACAACGTAAAAGGTAAGTAACATTACAAGCAAAAAAAATGCTACGGCAAGAATTTTTTTAATAATAGATTTTTGGGTATCGCTCATCATTTACTCCCTTTCATTGATTTTTTCATAAATCCACTGATAAATGTAGTTAAAAACATCATACCTGTCATCTTCGTTCAAAATTTCATGTCTGTCTCCCGGATACAATTTGCAGGATACATCATTCATCCCAAGACTTCTGAACTGCTCGTAAACCTTAAGCACTCCGACACCAAAATCACCCACAGGGTCATCATCCCCCGCAACAAATACAACCGGTAAATTCTTTGGCATTTTTTGAAGATACTTTTTGTGACTAAGCATATTAATTCCATAGAACATATTATAGTAGCCGTTCACCGTGAATTTAAATTTACAGCAAGGCTCGTCACAGTACCTCTTCACATTATCTGCATTGGCACTGAGCCATTCCTTGCCCTCTTTGTCGCCGAATCTGGCATTATACCCGCCAAAAGCTAAATCATCCACAAGGTTGCTGACATAATGCCAGCCCTTTCTTGCGGCAATCACACTGGTCAGTCGCATTCCAAACCATGTCTCTATGGCCGAATGCCAGCCTGTTCCCATAATTACTGCACCAGCAAGGCCTCTGCCATGGATACATATATATTGCCTTACAAGAAAAGAACCCATACTGTGTCCCATAATAAAGTAAGGTATATTTTCATATTCCCCGGACACAATCATTCTTAATTTATGAATATCTCTTATGACAGCCCTGTTGCCATGTTCACCTGCAAAATATCCGTAATAATCCTTGGACTGCACGGATTTGCCATGACCTAAATGGTCATTACCGACAACAAGAATTCCCCTGTCGTTGAGAAACTCTGCAAACTCTTCATATCTGTCAATAAATTCAACCATCCCGTGGACTATCTGCAGGACAGCTTTCACTTCTCCATCCGGCACCCACTTTATTGCATGGATGTCAGTCACTTTATCTTCTGATTTGTAATAAAAATGCATACTTTTCATATTATATGCCTCCCAATACAAGTCTATTATATTATTCTAACACATTAGTGCCTTTATGTAAAACATTGATTTTTAATTATAAAGATAAGAGTAAGATTAAACGGATTGTGACCTTTTGACACTTTAATCTTATAAATAAAATCCCTACCACCACACCCGGAAGTAGGGATTCTGTCGCTATATTCAATATGTCAGTGGGAATTGTTTCCTGTATTCTTCAAAATACTGGTCAAAATTCTTACTTCTCGTATCCATAAGGTTGGTAAGATAACTGTGTGTATCAAACACACCGTTATTAATCTCAATGACAGCCACCGCTATGTTAGAACAGTGGTCTGAAATTCTCTCATAATCCGTAAGCAAATCATTAAATATAAAGCCCTGATGAAGCGTACACTCACCTCTCTGAACCCTGATTACATGATTACTTTTAATCTCATTACTGTATATATCCACAAGCTCTTCAAGAGGTTCTGTCCTGTAAGCAGAAACTATATCGTTATTGTTGAAAGCATTTGTGACAAGATTCATTATTTCTCTTGTCATATCGCTTAATACCTCAATATCTTCCTTACCCTGGTCAGAAAACTGCAGCTTCTTATCATGGAGTTCTTTTGCCGCTTCTGCAATATTGACGGCATGGTCGGCAATTCTCTCAAAATCACTCATGGTATGGAGTATCTTGGACACTTGTCTGTTCTCGTCAGGAGTCAGCTCCCGTTGCGTAATCTTGATAATGTAAGTTCCAAGCTTGTCCTCGTACTTGTCAATATCGTCCTCACGGCGCATAATCTTATCATACTTCTCCTCATTGAACTCATCAATAAGAGCCAGTGCCCTTGACAAATTCTTCTGAGTCATCTTAGCCATGGACATCATAACGTTCCTGCTCTGCTCAATGGCAATTGTAGGGTTAGCAATAAATCGCTCGTCCAACACACTGACTTCCACAATATCTTCCCTGTCTTCCTCATCAATCTTTTCCGGAAAGATACGAATCATTATCTTCTCCAAAAGCCCGATAAATGGGAACAAAGCCACAACTGTTGCAAGACGGAACACAGAGTTCAATGCTGCAATTGATACAGAAGACATAGTGTGTGACATAAAATCAAAATGAACAAATGCATTAACAGTATAGAATATTGCTGCCCATATAACAGCACCAAGGATGTCTACCAAAAGATATACAAAAGCAGTTCTCTTACCATCAACACTGGCACCTATAGCAGACAAAAGCACCGGCAGCGCTGCACCAACACCAATACCCATGATAATTGGGAAAGCAATTGAAAAATCAATGGCACCTGTTGCCGAAAGAACCTGCAAAATACCTACTGATGCCGAAGCACTCTGCAAAACAGCCGTAACCAAAAGACCCATAAGAATACCAAATACCGGATTCTTGAAGCTTGTAAGAAGGCTTATAAATGCTTCACTCTCCTTCAGCGGAGCAACCGCACCACTCATATTCTTCATTCCTACCATAAGAATTGCAAATCCCAGCATAATATCCCCGACATGTTTCTTAGTCGGCTTCTTACAGAACATCCTGAAAATTATGCCGATAATGGCAACAACACCTGCGATAAATTCAGTTGACAAAAGCTGTACCCATCCTGAACCTCCGCTGATATCAGATAAACAGAGCACCCAGCCGGTAACTGACGTACCGATAATGGCGCCCATTATAATACCAATCGCCTGTTTCATCTTAATCATACCGGCATTAACGAAACCGATAACCATAACCGAGGTAGCTGATGATGACTGTATTACGGCTGTAACACCTGCGCCCAGCAGAACACCTTTAAGCGGCGTATTACTAAGCTTATACAGGATTATCTCAAGCTTGCCGCCTGCAACTCTCTTAAGGCTGTCGCCCATAACCGACATACCATAGAGAAACAGCGCCACACCGCATAACAGCACAACGACATCTGTAATTTGCATAACTTTTCTCCTAAATAAAATAGAAATTTACCCCTTGTACCTTAATAATAAGATAAAATCAATTTTATTTCAATACAAATTTGTAAAAATCACAAAAATTGCTCACATTAAATGCCTTTATCCCCGGATAGACGGCTCTACCCTTAAGTTCCTCCTCAATACGCAATAACTGATTATACTTGGCAACGCGCTCGCTTCTTGACGGTGCTCCTGTTTTAATCTGACCACAGTTAAGTGCCACAGCCAAATCTGCAATAGTAGTATCCTCGGTCTCTCCTGAGCGATGGGAGCTTATGGCGGTGTAACCTGCCTTGTGAGCCATTTTTATTGCCTCTAGCGTTTCCGATACAGAACCTATCTGGTTAAGCTTAATGAGAATTGAATTACCGCAGCCAAGCGCGATTCCCTTGCCCAGCCTGTCAGTATTAGTTACAAATAAATCATCTCCAACCAGCTGGACCCTGTGTCCAAGCTCTGCCGTAATCTTCTTCCAGCCATTCCAGTCCTCCTCATCTAACGGGTCCTCAATAGAAATAATCGGATATTTCTCAATCATATTTTTGTACATATCTATTAATTCATCCGAAGTATAGTTTTTTCCCGATTTTGGCAAATGATACCTGCCTTGTCCCGTGATTTCATGCTCAGCCTTCATAATTTCCAGATTATCCTTAACCTTCCATTCGCTTGCGGCAACATCAAGGGCAAAACATATATCACTGCCGCACTGGTAGCCGGCATTATTAACTGCTTCCACCAAAATATCCAGCACCTCTTCTACACTGTCCACATCCGGCGCAAATCCACCTTCATCACCTACAGCTGTTGACAGTCCTCTTTTTCCCAGCACCTTCTTTAAACTGTGATAAACCTCCGTCCCCATGCGAACTGCCTCTGCAAAACAGCAGGCTTTTACGGGAACAATCATAAATTCCTGAAAATCAATGGAGTTCCTTGCATGGGCACCCCCATTGAGAATATTCATCATAGGCACAGGCAGTATGTTACCTGCAATTCCGCCCAAAAATCTGTACAATGGAATACCAAGTGAGATTGAAGCTGCCCTTGCCGCTGCGATTGACACTGCAAGAATGGCGTTGGCACCAAGCTTAGACTTATCCTTAGTTCCATCGGCTTTAATCATTGCCCCATCTACTGCGTAAATATCAGATGCATCCATTCCGGCCAGGGTATTGTTAATTACCGTATTAATATTCTCAACTGCCTTTGTGACACCCTTTCCAAGATACCTGCTTTCATCCATATCACGAAGTTCCAAAGCCTCAAACTCGCCTGTTGATGCTCCACTTGGAGCCGTTCCCCTTCCGATTGTGCCATCTGCCAGATGTACCTCTGCCTCAACTGTTGGATTTCCCCTTGAGTCCAGAATTTCCCTTCCGCACACCTTCTCAATTTCTAAATAATTCATCGCATATCTCCTTTAAAAATGTAAATTTCTTATGTTGAAATTATTTAACATCTTTGAGGGATTTATACAAAGAAAATAGGAAGCTAGATTTCTCTAACTTCCTATAATTCCGCCAAGCGGAGCAGGAGGGATTTGAACCCTCGCGCCGGTTTCCCGACCTACACCCTTAGCAGGGGCGCCTCTTCGGCCTCTTGAGTACTACTCCGAACTTAATATGACTGTTATGTTACAAGCAATAACTATTATACATAATATACTGCGAGTTGTCAACCATTTTTTAAAACTCTTTTTTGTATTCTTCAATTGCAGTAGAATACAAGTCATTTCCCTTGCTGTCAATTACCACAATTACAGGGAAATTCTCAACTTCAAGTTTCCTTATTGCCTCTGTTCCAAGGTCATCATAGGCAATAACTTCTGAAGCTTTGATACATTTTGAAAGGATTGCGCCTGCGCCTCCCACAGCGGCAAAATATACTGAACCGTTGCGGACAATGGCTTCCTTTACAGCCTGGGAACGCTTACCCTTGCCAATCATACCACCAAGACCAAGGTCAAGGAGGGATGGTGCGTATTTGTCCATACGGCTTGCTGTTGTTGGGCCTGCTGAACCGATTGGTCTTCCTTCTCTTGCAGGAGATGGTCCCATGTAGTAAATAATATTCCTGTCCATATCCATAGGAAGCTTCTCATTTGCAGCAAGTGCTTCATACATTCTCTTGTGAGCTGCATCTCTTGCCGTATAAATGGTTCCCGTAATATATACATAATCTCCTGAATTCAGGGATAATGCGTCCTCTTTGCTGATTGGTGCTTTTATATATCTATCCATTGTACAAATCCTCCTTACAAACTTCTGTGTGAATGCCTGTTAACGTGACAGCAAATGTTAACTGCCACCGGAAGACCTGCAATGTGAGTAGGAAATGTCTCAATATTGACAGCAAGTGCAGTCTTTACGCCTCCAAGACCGCCCGGGCCAATACCCAGACAGTTGATTTTTGTAAGCATTTCTTTTTCAAGGTCACGGACATATTCTACCGGTGATTCCTCGTCAAGGTTACGGGTAAGTGCCTTTTTTGCAAGGATTGCACATTTTTCAAAAGTACCGCCTATGCCAACGCCAACTACCATCGGAGGGCAGGCATTAGGGCCTGCATCACGGACTGCCGTAAGAATGGCATCCTTAACACCTTCAATACCGTCAGCCGGCTTAAGCATAAATACACGGCTCATATTCTCACTTCCGAAGCCCTTTGGAGCAACTGTAATGTCAACCTTGTCCCCTTCAACTATCTCGTAATGAATGATGGCCGGAGTGTTGTCCTTTGTGTTCTCGCGGAAAATCGGGTCCTTTACAACAGACTTGCGAAGATAGCCGTCCACATATCCCTGTCTCACGCCTTCGTTGATTGCCTCTGTAAGACTGCCGCCTGTAAAATGAACCTCCTGACCCACTTTTATAAAAATAACCGCCATACCTGTATCCTGACAGATTGGAATCATATCCTGACCTGCAATAGCAAGATTTTCCTTTAACTGTCCAAGAACCTGCCTTCCAAGAGGCGATTCCTCTTCCTCAACAGCTCTGTCAAATACTTTTTTCATATCATCTGAAAGAAAATGATTGGCTT
>JBJENU010000305.1:0-1517 GCA_051880355.1 Lachnospiraceae bacterium
AGGAAGCAGGGCTTACACCTGAAGAAATAACTGCACAGGCAATGGAAGAGCTTAACAGTCTCGTTGGCCTTGAAAAGGTTAAGGATGAAGTAAAGACTCTTATCAATATTATGAAGGTTATGAAGCTTCGCCAGGCTCAGGGGCTTAAGACAACCGGTGTCTCAAAGCATCTTGTTTTCTCAGGCAATCCGGGCACCGGCAAAACAACAGTTGCCAGACTTCTTGCCAAGGTTTACGGTGCTCTCGGTGTAATTGAAAAAGGCCATCTTGTAGAGGTTGACCGCTCAGGACTTGTAAGCGGTTATGTCGGACAAACTGCCATTAAGACCAAAGAAGTAATTGATGAGGCTTTAGGCGGAGTTCTTTTTGTTGATGAAGCTTATACATTGAGCAACGGCAAGGAAGGTGATTTTGGTCAGGAGGCAATTGATACTTTGCTTAAGGGAATGGAAGATAACAGAGACAATCTCGTTGTAATAGTAGCCGGTTATCCTGACCTTATGGAAAAGTTCCTTGATTCCAACCCCGGACTTCGTTCCAGATTTAATAAATTTTTATTTTTCGAGGATTATACCAGCACACAGCAGGTTGAGATCCTTGAGTCAATGTGCAAGGGCAAGGATTATAAATTAAGCAAAGAGGCAGAAAAAAAAGCTTTCCAATACTTTGAAAAAGCCAGCCTTTCCCCTAACTATGCCAATGCAAGAGAAGTGCGCAATTATCTTGAACGTGCAATTGCAAAGCAGGCCACAAGAATTCTTACCATTGAGAATGCCACCAGGGAACAGCTTGTGGAGCTTACGGCGGAAGATGTAGATTAAAATATTAATATAATTGTATAGATATGGTAAAAAGTGCAAAAATTAATCTTAAAAGCTACTGTTCACAGGAGGTTTTTATGAAAAAAAGATTAATTATTTGTACTTTTGCCTTAGTTATTCTTGTAGGTTCCTATGGTATAAGCTATTATATCGGTCGATATGCAATAGATATCGGATATGGATATAAGGAAAGAAGCGACGTACCTACTGTTGCAGCTTATGCAGGCGGAGAAATTATAGTATCCAATCTTACTGATTTGTATATTCAGACCGTTGATTTGAATACAAAGTCAGTGTCGGAGGAAAAAGTAAACACTCCGGTAAAATATATAGGAATGACACGAAAACAGCTACAGGATGAGCTTACGTGCAATATTGCCGATATGGAGCTTGCTGAGCGTTTAAAAGGACTTATATCAGTTGAAGTCATCAGTTTTGAAAAGACAAAGGTGGTAATACGCAAAACCTATAGTGATTCATCCATGAGTCAGGATTATTATCTTTTTGAAAGAGATGGGTATGTAGTTATTTATCTGGGCGATAGAACTACTTTTTATGATTATACTGATATTAAATATGACAATTTGGACCGTATTACCCAATATTACATTGGAAAAGGTCTGCATATGGAAAATTCAAAAGAGCTTTATGAATTTTTACAAAATCACACAAGCTAAAGACAGGTGAATTTATGAT
>JBJENU010000306.1:0-6464 GCA_051880355.1 Lachnospiraceae bacterium
GTCTGCAAAGCTTTCACAGCCGGCATCCCGAATTGCCTGTTCGACCCGTGCCCCGGTAGCCTTAAGATTTCCAATTCTTACATTGTCCTTAACCGACATGGGAAATAAAATAGAATCCTGTGACACATATGCTATTTTGCTCCTGATAAACTCCAAAGACAGCTTGGAATAATCTGTGCCTGACATTTTTATTGTTCCGGCATCCGGTGTCAGAAACGTGGCAATAAGCTTAAGAATTGTGCTTTTGCCGCTTCCGCTCTTACCCACAAACGCTATATGCTCTCCCTTTTTTACCTTAAAACTGATATTATTAAGAATGTAGCTGTCATCCTCACCATATCCAAAGGACACACTGTCAAATTCAATGGCTTCCTCTTCCCTGTCAATTTCCACGCCCTCACCGCTTTGCTCTGCCGGTATGTCAATCACTTCAAAAACCCTGTTTATTGACACAATGGCTGTCTGTGAGCGCACCACAAGCTGGTAGCACCTTGACAGCGGCTCCACAAGGCTTCTTAAAACGCTTATGTAAGCAATAAGAATACCTATGGTTATTTTTCCGTTGAAAACCAGAAAGCCTCCAAGTATCAGCGCCATATCAACAGGCAGTTCCTGTATTGCCCTTGAAACAGGCTCCAGATTATACTGCTTTGAGTCTGTGTCATTGGATATCTTTAACAGCCGGTGCAGTGCCCCGTAGTATTTTTTTCGCATGTTTTCCTGTAAATTATAAGCCTTAATGGCAGCCGCCCCGTCAAAGGCTTCCTGAATATTGTTATTGGTAAGCCCCAGCTGCCTTGTGTATTGAAACTGCATCAGCTTAATAGGCTTCATATATTTCACATTAACCGGCACCAGAATAATCAATGGCAGCAGACTGCATACTGCAAGCACCGGTTCAATGCCAAAAAGGTACACAGAATACACCACCACCATAATTGGCAAATATAAACAGTCCTTGAAATACCCCTTTATAAAATCAGCCAGCCCCTCCACATCTTCAGATATGCGCTCCATTATATCGCCCCGGCTATGCCTGTCCATATAATCCGGCGATGCCTTTAAAAGTCCATGTATACAGTCCCTACGCAAATCCTTGAGAAGTCCTGCTCCGATTTTGCCTGTCAGATAAACAACCATGTAATTGCTGAATATTCCTGTAATCAATATTACAATAATCCACCATACCTGATTGTCTGCCCTCCTATCCACCATATTTTTCAAAAAATCCGTAAGCATCACAGTTGTGGCAGAGGCACCGATACAGGCCGCTGCCGCCAAAACAATATGTATGAAATATTTTCTTGTGTATTTTAAAATTTTTAGCATATGGACATTTCACTCCCTATAAGTTATACTATCTACATAGTACCAGACAGTTTTTCCCATATCAATTGGAGATTAGCAGTAAGTTTTTATGCTTTTTGCAGCTCAGTGTTGCAGATAGTATATTTTAGATTGCGGATAATGAAGGAGACCACAATGCCACAGACTGACAGACATAAGGAACGAACTATTCCAATTGAATTTGATTTTTACGATACCCTGCACAACCTTCCTGTAGCCAAAAGATGCTCTATTGTGCTTATTACCTGTGGCAATGCCACCGTTAACATTAACTCCCACTTTCAGACTGTATCTGCGCCAAGCGTATTGTGCCTGTCACAGTATGATTCTTTTATGCTGGTGAACTCAGAAAATTTAAGTGCCAAAACCTTTCATTTCGACCCCTGGTATATTAAAGCCTGCCTGGAATTTGACAATCTTGATGACGATATTGAGATTGATGAACACTACACCTACGACAGGCAGAAGCTGTATATGTTCACAAAGCACAAAGGGAATTTTCAGGGAATTTTCAGACTGACACCACAGCAGTACCTTCATATCAATGAACTGATGCTGATGATTGGTGCCGAAACTTATGCCCAGAGTGACGGTTTCTGGACCTGCCGCATCCGCAGGATGTTACTTCAGGCACTGAATTGCATATATGACATTTTTGTGGACCAGAGAAAGCTCCACTTTTTTGAGCTGCCTCAGAACACTAACCCTGCCACTACCTGCGCGGACTATATCCACGCCAACTACAACCGGGATATTTCACTGGAACAGCTCTGCAAGCTGGCCGGCATCAACAGAACTTCACTTAACGAAAGGTTCAAGGCACAGTACCAGTGCACCTGTATGGAATATTTGCTGCGATACAGATTAAAAATTGCACAGGAACTTCTGTCCAACACCAGCTTAAAGGTTGCTGAAATCGCCGAAAGCTGCGGCTTCAAGTATGGAACATACTTTGAGAAGCAGTTTAAAAAAAGACTGGGAATCACCCCTGCCGCATATAGAAAAAATCCCCTCAAATACACAGCATTTGAGGGGAATGGCAGATTGAGGTTTAACACATAACATCCGAGCCTGCCAACTACATTTGAAATCAGCCGTTGCTATTATTACAGCTTACAAACCATAATATATTCTTCTTCGTTTTCGTCAATAGTCTCAAAGCCCACATTCTTATACATTTTTACTGCATAATTGGCTTTCTGGACTGCCAGTGAAGCCTGCTTATAGCCCTGCTTTCTGAGTTCCAAAAGCATTCTCTTCATCAGTTCCGTCCCGATACCACAACCCCTATATTCCTTATAGAGCGATATGGCAAATGACGGTGTCTCATCATCAATAATACGGACCCAGACAGCGCCCACTATTTTACTATCTATTTCAGCAACATAACAAATGTCGCCCTTTTTTGTTCCAAAATCAGCAACATATACCTGCAATTCCGGTCTCTTGATTATATCTCTTGGCGGAGCCTCAACGCCTTCTGGAATAAAAATAGCTTCATACAAAAATATATCTAATATTTCTGCTTCACTTTGTTTTAATTTTCTTATTAAATAATTCATATTATCTTTTTTCGTTACCCAAATATTTTCTCTGCCAATTCCATATAATGCTTTTTCAATATCTCATATGCCAAAGAATCTGAAATTAATTTGAGTGTAGTCTCTTGATAATCTTCTTTGTAAAAATCTTCTTCACAAATCTTACGGACTAATTCTAAAATATCAACATCCAGAGGTGCTGCCGGAGCAATTTCACTTCCCATATCAATTCTATGAGCACGCACTTCTTTTACAAGCTTCAAGAAGTCATCATCAATTTCCACATACTTTGTCAGCTTATAAATATCATACAAGTGTCTTGCATTTCTGCGAGCCCTGCCCTGCAGGTAGTAATCGCATACAGCAAAAACTTTATCAATCAATGTACGGTTCAATGACTGAACACTCATAGGAAATATCCCCAAATCATATGTTGTAATAAGCTCATTCTCCTTGGTTCCAAGAGCATCCAATATATAATTTCCAAGTTCCTTTTCTTCTGTAGGAAATGCATAGGACATTAAGGATGTTTCCAATTTGACATAAGAGGGAATTGAATTGATAACTCTATCCCCTACCACTGACTCATAATAAAAATCATAATGATTCAGATTTTTATCACTTTCAATAGAGTCGAAGTTACGAATCACAAGCCCTAACTCATCCGCGATAGGCTTCAATATGTTATATTTCAGTTTCTTTCTTCTAGCTTCACCCAGATGCTCTGTAAATGTAATGTCGATATCCTCAGAGAATCGGTCAATTACTTGAAAGGCTTTAGAAAGAGATGTTCCGCCTTTAAACACAACCGGATATTCAATTGAAGAAAGCTTCTTCAAAATCAAAGTGACATAATAATCTTTCTCCACGATATCTTCACTGACTTCCAGTTTCTGTGAAGCCAGCAAGATTGCATCGCGAAACAATTCTCTATTTTCTTTATGCAAGTACATGATCTAACTCCAATTCATAATAATATTTAAACGTAGACATAGGGTATTTTCTGATATAAAGATCTACATCACTTCTCTTAATTCCATGAATCGATATATATTCCGCAAATCGCTCCCGTGCCTCCACATAGGAACAATCTAAATATGCATCAAGATTTTTCAACAACTCCAGCATCTGCAATACATATACATTCTCTTTTGTTATCTGTACGGTTGGCTTTCTTACATAAAATCTTCTGTTGCCAATCCGAACCTCTCTGTCGGAAGAGTTGGTATTATTGCTTACAATTTCAACCACTCTGGGCACCTGTGTGGTAATTCCAATCTGATTAGCAAATGAATTGCCACCATAAAAACCATCGATATTGTCACCTTTGGAAATGAAACGATATCTCGCCACCATATCTGCATTAGGACCAATGGTAGAATTTAACAAAGTCTTCTTAGGGACAAAATACACCCCGGTATCATATTTTTGTAGCAAGCCCTTGTCGCATAATTTTTTCAGTTGCTGATTCAAAGCAGACTTGGTAATACCCCCTCTCTCCAAATCCGAAAAGAAAATAGGCTCTGCTTCTTTGTAATGTTCTCTTATATAATTGTACAGCATAGTCTTTTCTCCTTTTCTTAATGTTTTATATATTGTAATTCCATTTCATTAAGTTAATTATATTCCCTTAGTGATACGGTGTCAACCATATTCTTATACAAAACTTGAGATATTATTCCATCATAGCCACCAGCAGTTTGTTAACTTCTTTCAACAAATGATTAGCGGCCTCATCACTAACTTTTTTAATAGCCTCTGCACATCTTCATATCCAAAATAATCCTGCCATTAGTTCTGTCCAGCTTCACGCACACAACAATGTCACCTGACTGTGCATAAAATTTCTTGTGCATTCTAAATTCGTAATCTGCGGTAAACTCATACTCTGAATTGATTTTTGAATATGCTTCTTTATCATAAACTTTATATCCGGCGTCCTTAATCACACCTATGTACTGTTCAAGCACCTTGTCAACATCCTGAACTTTGTACTCAATATGTCTTGTAACATCACGCCCGGCACTATCGTCTTTAATTAACTGAATGTCCTGACTTTCCTGTGGCAACGGCACCTCATCATAAAATCCGTTAATTGCTTCATCCATACCAAAAACCATTTTGGCTGTGGAAAATGCATTATAACCTGTGGCAATGGTAGGAATAACCAGGTTGATACCAAGCACAATTATAAATGCCTTGAAAACCCTTAAAAAAATACCTCTAATCTTCTCAAACTTAGTTGGAGCAGCCTCTAATTTGGTAAACCTAAAACCAAGAGTTGCCTCTTCAAGCATGGTTCCACAGGACCGGCACTTACCGCCATCAACAATATCTACCGTGTCACCACATTTTTTACATTTATATACATTAAGGACATTTTTTACAGGCTCTCCGTTATCATTTCGTGATTTGCATTCAAAATCAACTTTTTCATAGTACTTCTTAATCCGCTCTCCCACAAGCCGGTACACTTTGACTGTAGCCTGGCCGGCGATGGTTGTGTACATTGCCTTTTTCTGCGCAAAAGTAAACTTAACCTTCACAAGCTGGCACTCAACCACATCAGTCCTTTCCTTAACAAAATCATCGATATTTGTAATTGAATATACCCCGGCTTCTTTTAAGTTCTGCGCCAGATATATAGTTTTCAGCCTCAATTCCAGATTTTCAACAAATTCATATACGGAAATATTAACCTTGTCCGTCAATACTTTTTCATCTTCAATTCTGCTCTCGTTACTTACGTTACCATAGATAACCAGAAAACAAAAACCGCAAACAAGCAGCTGCCTCACAGCAAATGGAATAAAATACATGCCATTTACCATCTGACGGAGCCCGAAATCATCCTGCCCGCCAATCTGAAATGCACAACCCGCCACAAAAACGGCCATCAACCCAATAACTATTAACGAGCAAATCGCCGCAGCCCTAATACACGCCCTCTTAGAAAGTTTCTCAATATCCTCCGTCAAAGAATATGAGGAAATCTTTGGCTCAAAATCTTTTACCGCCAACGATTTGCCGCAGTAATCACACCCATCAATAAAGCTTTCCGTTTTGCCCACAGCCCCACAATTAGGACACTCACAGCAGCCTTTGGTCTTAAACTTCAAAATAGAAATATCAAGAATTTCCTTTTTTCTCTCGCTAAAAAGCTTCTTTCCATCCTTAACATATTGCCGCTTAACGGTAACATTGCGAGTGGCAGATTCCACACGGTTAGGCCCGTCCTCCGCCATTTTAATATTTCCAAATGCACCATACACAGCGCCCTTGTCACTTATAACTTTGGTTTTGCACACAATCCCGCTGTCCTTAAGTCGCTTTTTCGTGGCTCTCTGGCTATAGAAAAAGGGCTGTGTGGTGTATTCCATCAGCTCCTCATCATCTGCTGCATCCTCAAAATATTCACTGTTTTTATCGATGAATTTGTCTATCATCTCCAAAATTTTCATGCTGTAAATCTCCTTAACGGATACACATTTAAAAAATACACACAATGTCAAGTCGTATGTATCATGCCTGGTTCTGGCTATCACATACTTAGGGTATGCATCTTTAATCTGCAAA
>JBJENU010000307.1:0-6460 GCA_051880355.1 Lachnospiraceae bacterium
AGTCCATAAAGAACGCATCATAAGCGTTACCTCCTACATTATGTTACCACTCCCTATTGAACGCTTCCAAGGGTAACTGCCTGCCCCAAGGTCTCATCAATAGCGGTCATAATTCTCTGGTTACTTTCAAAAGCTCTCGAAATAGTAATCATCTGCACCATCTCAGATACAACATTCACATTGGACATCTCAAGATATCCCTGCATAACACTTGGTCTTGTGTCTTTTGTAGTAGCCCCTTCAACAGTTCGAAACATATTCTCACCATATTTTTCAAGGTAGTTATAATCCTCAAAATCCACAATATCAAGCTTATCAATATACTGACCGTCAGCATATATCTCACCGGTCTCAAGAACTGAAATCTTGGAATTAGTCGGTAACACAATAGGGCCATCCTGACCAAGAACGTAATCTCCGTCCTTAGTCACCAGCTCGCCATCCTTGTTCATCGTAAAATCACCGTCTCTGGTGTACATAATGAACTCTTCCCCTGCTTTATTAGTGAACGAAATAGAGAAAAATCCCTCACTGGCCAATGCAAAGTTAAAGTCCGAACCAGTCTCCTTAAATGAACCCTGTGTAAAGTCTCTGTAGGTCTCACCTATCTTTACGCCAAGGCTGCCCTTGCCTATTGCCTGGTCAACTCCACCAACTGACAAATCCCTAACCTTGTAAATCATCATCTCATCAAATGATTTGGCAGTTGCACCTTCTTTTTTGTATGCAGTGGTTGTGGAATTAGCCAGGTTGTTGGACACTACGTCAAGACGCTTCTGCTGGTTAACAAGACCAGTATAAGCCGTATACAATCCTTTTACCATGTCTGCTCCTTTCTCTCCCATAGGGAAACTACTGCAATCCTTTGCATTTTATTAAATGAGCTTTCCCTGCTCTTATTATTAATCTTCTCTGTATCCGCCAAGGAACTCAATAAACTTGCCTGTGCCGATGGCAACGGCTGTCATTGGGTCTTCAGCTGTAACAGTGTTAATGCCGGTCTTAGCCTCAATAAGGTCCTCAAGACCCTGAAGAAGACTTCCGCCACCGGTAAGCACAATACCTCTGTCTGCAATATCTGATGCAAGCTCAGGTGGTGTCTTTTCAAGAACGCTGTGCACAGCTTCCACAATCTGCGCTGTTGCCTCCCTGAGAGCTTCCTCAGTCTCCTCTGAAGTAACTTCAACGGTCTTAGGAAGACCTGTTACAAGGTTACGTCCTCTTACGCTTACCTTCTCAACTTCGCTTCTTGGATATGCACATCCAACCTTAATCTTGATTTCCTCAGCTGTTCTCTCACCAATTAAAAGGTTGTGCTTCTTTCTCATATAACGAACGATGGCTTCATCAAAATCATCGCCTGCAATCTTGATTGATGTACTTACAACAGTACCACCAAGCGAAATAACAGCAATATCAGTTGTGCCGCCGCCGATGTCAACAATCATATTACCGCATGGTCTTGCGATATCAATGCCTGCACCGATAGCTGCTGCAATAGGCTCCTCAATAATGGCAACCTCCCTTGCACCTGCCTGAAGCGTAGCATCCTCAACAGCCTTCTTCTCAACCTCTGTAACACCTGACGGAACACAGACGCTGATTCTCGGCTTCTTAATCATTCTTTTTCCTACTGCCTTCTGGATAAAATACTTAAGCATCTTCTCAGTAACAGTATAGTCAGAAATAACGCCCTGACGAAGAGGTCTTACCGCAACAATATTGCCGGGTGTTCTTCCCAGCATAAGACGTGCTTCCTCTCCGATGGCTTTAATTTTATTAGTGTCTCTGTCAAAAGCAACAACAGAAGGCTCTTTTAAAACAACACCCTTGCCTCTTACATAGACAAGAATGCTGGCTGTACCCAGGTCAATTCCAATATCTGTGGTTAGCATAATAACCATCCCCTTTCATTTAGGTAAAAATTGTCATTTATATTATAAACAAAAATTTTGGAATTTAAAAGGGGTATTTTAAAATATTTTAATACTTTTATATTATCGGCAGTTTTTTTGAAAAATTTAGTTATTCATTGACTCATTATTATGATTTGTCATATAATGATGATACCAGGGTCAAATAGACACAAAATCCAATTCGGAGGGAATTATGATTTATAACAACATACTGGATGCCATGGGGCATACCCCAATCATCCGTCTTAACCATATGGCAGGCCCTGACAGTGCCCGCGTCCTTGTTAAATTTGAAGGCCTTAATGTTGGCGGTTCTATCAAAACACGTGTAGCCTACAATATGATTTGTGAAGCAATGAATGCAGGCCTTATACATAAAGATTCCATAATTGTCGAACCTACCAGCGGCAATCAGGGAATCGGTCTTGCCCTTGTAGGTGCTGTCCTTGGTCTTGAGACAGTAATCATTATGCCTGACTCCGTAAGCCATGAGCGAAAGCTTCTGGTTGAGCATTACGGTGCAAAGGTGATTCTTATCCATGATGCAGGTAATATCGGCGACTGTATTGACCAATGCGTCAAAACAGCTTTGAGAATGAAGAAAGAAAATCCACGGGTATTTGTCCCGCAGCAGTTTGAAAATGAAGCAAATCCCATGGTTCACCGCCATCACACAGGACTTGAGATATTAGAGCAGATTGCCGGACCAATCGACGGTTTCTGTTCCGGCATCGGTACCGGCGGAACAATCACAGGTGTAGGCGAGACGCTGAAGGCTGTCAACCCTGACATTACCATCTGGGCCGTAGAGCCTGAAAATGCAGCCATACTTGCCGGTGGAACTGTCGGCACCCACATACAGATGGGCATTGGCGACGGTGTAATTCCAAAAGTTCTCAACCAGAACATTTACAGCGACATAATTACAATTTCAGACGAAGAAGCCCTACGGACAGCCAAGGAGCTTGCCCGTCTTGAAGGCTTAATGTGCGGTATATCAAGCGGAACCAATGTGGCAGCTGCCATACGGATGGCACGAAAGCTTGGTCCGGGCAAAACCGTTGTCACTATTCTGCCTGATACTGCCGAAAGATATTTCTCTACACCACTTTTTGAGTAATTGCCTTTGGACCCTTAATCTTTTTCAGGGAATATCCCAATGACAATACCGTAAGCACCATAATAACCAGCCAGATGGCGGTGCTTGATACTATTGACAGGATTCTCATTTCCTGTGTTATTTCACCGGCACTGGCTATAATCATGGTATTCTGAAGAGTCAGGACTGCAACAAGGGCATCAATTAAATTTGCCGTTCCAAGTTGTCTCTCCTGAATATTTTCGTTTTTTCCGGATTTAGAGTAATTCATTACAGCCATTACAATGCGGTATGTTGTGTAGACTGCCATGGTAATGGCCGGAATCATTCCAAGATTATACGGTCTGTCGCCCCTAATCATTACAGCAATGGGAATAATTAAAGATAAATTCATCATAAAAAGAATAGTATGCGTTACAAGATATATTTTTTTCACGCATCTGTTCCCATCAGCTTTTTTGCGGTAAACAGCAATAATTCCCCGCACGACGGACAGCAGTACATAATATATACATATGGAGCTGTTCCACACACAGGAGTAATAAAATCCAAGAAACCCATTGTATACTGCGAATGCTATCCCTGCCGGAAATGACAGGGATGTAATCATTTTTTTCATATAACTACTCTCCAAATTTTCCACCCTGAAGTCCACTCTCCGGGCGCACACAGTTCTCTATAATTAATTCAATCTTCTCAACAGGTTCCTTACAGTCATGGTTTATCCACTCCTGCACTATTGCCCATATACCGCCAAAATAATAAGCCATCCAATACCGTTGCTCATCTGCAGGAATTTGAAACCGCTGCATTACTGGCTCCATGATGTGCTTTTTAATACCGGAATACATCCTGTCAGTCCTCATGCTGACCGGATTCTGGACAGCCGCCTTAAACACGCTCCGGTTATCATATATAAATTGCAGATAGGGTTTTAAATACTTTTCATTTATGAAAACCAGCTTACTTACAGGCATATCTTTTATCTGGCCGTCCAAAAACTCATGTTTCTCATCAAATGCTGCCATAAATTTGCTGATTACATATTGAATTGTCTCCTCAAGAAGATCTCCTATAGTTTCATAATGAAGATAAAAGGTTGAACGATTCACTCCTGCCCTTTCGCAGATTTCCTTCACAGATATAAATGCCATATCCTTTTCTGCCAGAAGCTTAACGAGTGCCTCATCCATTAATATGGCAGTATTATAATATTTACTTTCTGATTTATTCATATAACACTGCCTCCTCCTTATTCTGCCTCTTCACTTATTTCCTTTGCCAGAGTCATAATATCAAACGCATATTTTTTCTTGCCATTCTCCAGCATTTTCCTGTACACGGGATAGTTGATGCTTACCCCAATGATACCTACAATGCCAATAATAATTCCCATAACCATCATACCTGTGCCGCCATTGCCAATAACCTTCATTGAAAGGCACATACCTGTTCCCAGCACAAGTGCCATAACTGTGCCAAACGAAAAAGCAAAAATATTAGCCGGCAGCTTTGCCTTTTTGTCCAGCTTCTTAAGGGCAACCACCTTGGAAGTGTCCTTTGGTGCATACTCGTTTGCAATTGCTTCTGCATAAATCTTATCTGTATTCATATCCTACAGCCTCCTTAAATATTTGATAGGTTCATTGTAAGATACCATAAATACAAAATGAACAACACAAAAATAAAAATGTGTTGATTTTAAAATTTTAATGGTTTTTGTGAATTAGCATGTCATTTAACTGACTTCCTGTCTCCATCATCCCCCTGCTTATCCACTCATTTACCCAGCCATATATTCCGTATGCAATAAAAGCTTTTCCATATGCCTCATTATTGTCCATATCTGCATTAGGGCCTGCTATTTGCACAATAGTATCAAGCAGTACTGAAGATAATCCTGCTTTATAAAGCTGCTGATAAAATTTCCCATTCTCACTGTAAAAGTTAAAAAGGCTCTCAAATACATTGTAAGGTGTTGAACCGGGATTATTTTCAAAATCCCTGCCCCAAATTTTGGTAAGCCGTACAGATTCCTGACGCAGCACATCCTCTTTATCCCTGAAATTCCTGTAAAAAGATGCGCGACAAACACCTGCCTCATTGGTAAGCTTACAGACTGATATAGAATCGAAATCCTGTTTTTCCATCATTTTTAGCAAAGCTTCAGTAATATGAGCCCGTACATAGGAATTTTTCTCCTGATTATTCATACGCTGATACAAACCTCCTCATATGTCTCATTTTTGTTGGAACTCTTGTTTTGTCATTAAGAGTATGATACATTTGTTTCATCTTAAAATCAAGGAGGTGCACAGTAAATTGTTAAAAATAATTTTAACTGTGATTTTTTCATTGATTATGCTTATTGCGGCACTACTGTTCCTAAATACACACAGGCAGCTGCTTTCAAAAAATTATCCCCAAAAAATACAAACCGGAGGTGAAATTGAACGTACATACTCCCTGTATGGTCCTTTTGAAGTATCTTATTTTGAGCAAAAAGTGCCACAGAATTATAAAAAATATGAAATCTGGTATCCGGCTGATATGCCTGTGGAGAATAAAACCTATCCTGTAATTGTGATAAATAACGGAACCGGTATGCATGCTTCAAGATGCAAAGCCGCCTATACCCGGCTTGCCTCATGGGGCTTTATTGTCATTGCCAACGAGGAGGAATACTCCTGGAATGGTTTTGCCGCTGATATGAGTATCCAATACCTGCTACGCGCCAACCAGCAGCAGGACAGTATCTTTTATCACCATGTTGATACTGAAAATATCGGCGTAACAGGACATTCCCAAGGTGGTGTCGCATGTATTAATACCGTTACCGAAACTAAACATGCCGGAATATATAAAGCCGCTTTTCTTGTAAGCCCTGCCGTTGAAGAACTGGCAGCCGGTCTGGAATGGGACTACGATATATCAAAGGTAACTATACCATGCGCCATAATTTCCGGAACCGGCAATACTGATGCCAAAATTATAACTCCACTTGACGGAATGTTTAAAATGTACGAGCATGCAACGGCTTCCCCTTTAGTCATTATTGCCCGCAAAACAGGGTATGACCATAACTATACAAGTATGCAGACCGACGGATATATGACCGCCTGGTTTATGTGGCTTCTTAAAAATGACACAACAGCAGCTTTGGCTTTTACCGGCAATAATCCCGAAATTCTTGAAAACCCGCTGTATCAGGACCAGCTCATAAAGTAAGTTTATAAATATTTAATTTGATTTTTTAGTGCCCATACCCTACAATGAAATTACTCAATATCTTTTGAATATCTTTTTCAAATCTACTTCGGAAAACAGTCTTTACCCACATTTTTGATGTATTTTTATTGCAAAAATAAATCCCCGTTGGTATAATGGTACTAGGATTGCGGGAGTGTGTTAACACGGAGCAATCCGTGGTATCATGAGTCACAAA
>JBJENU010000308.1:0-6334 GCA_051880355.1 Lachnospiraceae bacterium
CAGAAGTTGGAGTTGTCCGCGGTCTTGCGTGGACCAGTGTGGGCGGAGACACACTTCAGATTGAGGTTAACACTTATTCAGGCAAGGGAGAGCTTACTCTTACAGGCCAGATGGGTGATGTGATGAAAGAGTCTGCCCAGATTGCTTTCAGCTGCGCCAGGGCAATTGTAAGCAAGAAAAAATACAGGCTTGCAGAAGGTTATTTTGAAAAGACATCTTTTCATTTACATATTCCTGAAGGCGCAGTGCCAAAGGACGGACCATCTGCGGGAATTACAATGACAACTGCATTTGTATCTGCAATTACAGGCAGAAAGGTCAGCCCGGATGTGGCAATGACAGGAGAGGTTACGTTAAGAGGAAGAGTGCTTCCTATAGGGGGCCTGAAGGAAAAACTTCTTGCTGCCAAAAATGCAGGTGTTACCACTGTTATTGTCCCTGAAAGAAACCGAAAAGATATTGAAGAACTGGATGAAGAGGTAACTTCAGGTATGACCATATCTTTTGTTGAAACTATTGAAGAAGTACTTGCCATTGCACTTGTGTAATGGCAGGTTTTATGGTGTGAATTATGGTAATTAAGAAAGTAAATTTAGACACGGTAATAGGCGTAACCAGTGCCATTCCGGACAATACAATGCCGGAGGTGGCTTTTGCGGGAAAATCCAATGTGGGAAAATCATCAATGATAAATGCCCTGATGAACCGCAAAAAATATGCAAAAACATCGGCTCAGCCCGGTAAAACACAGACTATTAATTTTTATAATATCAACGATGAAATGTATCTTGTGGATTTGCCAGGATACGGATATGCCAATGCCAACGAAGAGGTTAAGGCAAAGTGGGGCAAAATGATTGAAAAGTATCTTACAACATCCAAGGTGCTTAAACAGGTGTTTTTGCTGGTTGATATAAGACATGAGCCGTCGGGCAACGATAAGCTTATGTATGACTGGATTGTGAATAATGGCTTCAGACCGGTAATAGTTGCCACCAAGCTTGATAAAATTAACAGAAGCCAGATTAGTAAGCAGGTTAAGATAATCCGCACCAGACTTGACCTTGCAAAGGACGATATAGTTATACCGTTCTCTGCACAGACCAAGCAGGGGCTGGAAGAATTGTGGGAATGTATCGAAAATTACATCAGATGATGCATAATATATTCGTAGATTCCCTGACTGTTGTCTTTCCATTTTGAACACATGGTGTCAGCTATTTCCTCTGTGGGAACTGTCACCTTCAAATCTATAAGTGAAGAATCGCCTTCTTTTACCTGAAATGACACAATATAGTCGTTGCGGTCAGAGCGGTAATAGTGGGCGGTTGTTCCAACCTCACTCTTAAGCTCGTATTGATTCTCCTTTAGAAATTCATCGATATCGTGTTTGATTCCGTCAGAAATAACATTAGGAAAGTAACTTATGGTTTCCTTGCCCTCATCAGTAAGAATATACTGTGTTGCATTCCTGTAAGTTACCTCCTGTATGAAGTTGTTGGCGGACAGGTCACTTAAAACCTCCTGCAGGGTAAAATAGTTAGTATATTCCTTGTCCAGCATAAAGTTGGAAATCTGACTGTTGGTTAGAGGAAAACTAACCCGGCTTAACATATATAAAACCATAAACTTATATAGAGTCATCGCATCTGCAACCATTGTAAAAACCGTCCTTGTAAATTAAAATCTATTGTAAAAATAAACTTCCCTGAACAATATTGTTATCCATAATATAGCGCGTAAGGCTATTAAGCACGTTATGCTTGTTGGCACTCCACATAGGAGCAATGAGAAGCTTCTTTGGTCCGTCTCCTGTTATTCTGTGTATAACCATATCAGGTGGAAGAATGGGGAGAATAGGACCTATTATATCAAAGTATTCCTCCATAGACAAGACAGAAAATTCATTCTGTGCATAAAGCCTGGCAAGGTCAGTACCCTTAAGGACATGTAGCAATTGAAGCTTAATGCCGGAAACCTTGTTGCCTGCCACATATTTTGCACTTTCAATAATCATTTCCGGAGTCTCATGGGGAAGTCCGATAATCAAGTGGGTTACAACGTCAATGTTGTTGGCATGCAGCCTTTTCACAGCATCATCATATACTTCCAGATTGTAACCCCGTCTTATGAATCTTGCACTTGACTCATGAATAGTCTGTAATCCTAACTCAACCCAGACTTTTTTTCTTCTGTTAAGACGTGACAGCAGGTCAATTACTTCATCACCAAGGCAGTCCGGACGTGTACCTATGGATATTCCTATTATGCAGGGATTGCTGATTGCATCGGTAAAAATCTTCTCAAGATAGTCAACCGGACCATAGGTGTTGGTGAAATTCTGAAAATAGCCAATAAAAGAATTGCCCTTGTACTTAGGGGCAATTCTTTTGCGGGCAATATTAATCTGTTGCTCAACAGGTGCGAAAGGCGGAACAAAATCTCCGCTTCCGCCGGCACTGCAGAATATACATCCCCTTGTATCAATAAGTCCGTCACGGTTAGGACATGTAAGACCGCCGTTAAGAGATAATTTGTAAACCTTGGTTCCGAAGGTATCCTGCAGATATTCATTGAAAGAATAATAATAAGGTCTCATATCACATATAATTATTTGATGTGAGCTTTGACAGCGTTGCTTACAACTTCTGCAACTCTTGGGTCAAAGGCTTCAGGTAAAATGTTAGTATCGCTTAATTCTTCATCAGCAACAAGACCGGCAATTGCAAGGGCAGCAGCCAGCTTCATTTCTTCTGTAATCTGCTTGGCACGTCCTTCAAGAGCACCCTTAAAAATACCAGGGAATGCAATAACATTGTTAACCTGGTTAGGGAAGTCGCTTCTTCCTGTACCTACAACTCTTGCACCTGCAGCCTTTGCCACATCAGGCATAATTTCAGGAACAGGGTTGGCCATTGCAAAAATAATGGCATCCTTGTTCATTGAAGCAACCATTTCGGCAGTGACGATGTTAGGAGCGGAAACACCTACAAATATGTCTGCTCCCTTTAAAGCATCTGCAAGAAGTCCGGTTTTGCCTTCGAGGTTGGTAACCTCCATCATAGATTCCTGCATCCAGTTAAGCCCCTCACTTGCTTTAGAGAGAATTCCTGACTTGTCACACATGGTAACATGCTTGAAGCCGTAGGTAAGCAAAAGCTTGGTGATGGCAATACCGGCAGAACCTGCACCGTTAACAACTACCTGACATTCTTCCTTGGTCTTGCCTGTTACCTTAAGGCCGTTGATAATACCTGCCAGAACCACAATGGCAGTTCCGTGCTGGTCATCATGAAATACAGGAATATCAAGCATTTCCTTAAGTCTTGTCTCAATCTCAAAACATCTTGGAGCTGAAATATCCTCAAGGTTAATACCGCCAAAGGCAGGGGCAATGTTGGCAACTGTTCTGATGATTTCTTCGGTATCCTGGGTGTCAAGACAGATAGGGAAAGCGTTAACTCCGCCAAATTCCTTGAAAAGAACTGCTTTACCTTCCATAACAGGCATGGCAGCTGCGGCACCAATGTTGCCAAGACCAAGGACAGCACTGCCGTCAGATACAACGGCTACGGTGTTGGACTTGATTGTGTATTTGTATACAGCTTCAGGCTCCTTTGCAATAACCTTACATGGTTCTGCAACGCCCGGTGTGTATGCCAGAGCTAAATCTTCACGTGTTGCAATTCTGCATTTGGAGGTGGTTTCTAATTTACCATTCCATTCTTCGTGTAATTGTAATGCTTTTTCATTGGTTGTCATTATAAATATACCAATCCTTTCATATATTGTGACTAACTTTTATAATACCACAACTCTTATTGACAGGCAACAAAAACTATGATAAACTTACAATATCTGGATAGTCTGTAATCTTAATTAATTTCCACAATTTATTTTTAAAACAGAATAGGAGCTAATATGAGAGATAAGTTAATGAGTTTACCTCTTACTGAGTTGAAAGAGTTTGCGAAGGAGAAGGGCATTAAAAATGTTACGGGACTGCGCAAGGCTGAGCTTGTTGATGCTTTGCTGGAGTGGGAGAAGAATAGAGTTGCACAGGAAGCGGCTAAAACACAGGAAACAGTTGAAGAGCCTGCAAAGGAACACAGTAATGGGTCTATTCCGCCAATTCCTGCTAATAAAGCGGTGTTTGAACAGACAATGAAGGCTGATGAAGTGCCGGCTAACGGCATACTGGAGGTTGTGGCAGACCAGAATTTTGGTTTCATCCGCTGTGATAATTTCCTGCCGGGCAATGATGATGTATATGTTGCACCGTCACAGATTAAGAGATTTAACCTTAAGACCGGCGATATTGTGTGTGGTCCAAAGAGGATTAAAACACAGGGAGAGAAGTTCAGCGCCCTTTTAATGATTGAGTCTGTTAACGGACTGCCTGTTGAAGAGGCCGTGAAAAGACCGGCTTTTGAGAGCCTTACGCCAATTTTTCCTAATGAACGTATTCATCTTGAGAACGGTTCCAATTCAACGGCCATGAGAATTATGGATTTGCTGTCTCCTATAGGCAAAGGACAGAGAGGTATGATTGTATCCCCGCCAAAGGCAGGTAAGACAACACTTTTGAAGCAGGTTGCCAATGCAGTTACCAAGAACCATCCTGATATGCATGTGATTATACTTCTTATTGATGAGAGACCGGAAGAGGTTACGGATATGAAGGAATCCATTGAAGGAAAGAATGTTGAAGTTATATATTCAACCTTTGATGAGCTTCCTGAGAGACATAAGAGAGTGTCAGAGATGGTAATTGAGCGCGCCAAGAGACTTGTTGAACATAAGAAGGACGTTATCATTCTCCTCGACAGCATAACACGTCTTGCAAGAGCCTATAATTTAACAGTGGCATCAAGCGGACGTACCTTGTCAGGCGGCCTTGACCCTGCGGCACTTCATATGCCTAAGAGATTTTTTGGAGCAGCAAGGAATATGCGTGAGGGTGGAAGCCTTACTATTCTGTCAACTGCACTTGTTGATACGGGAAGTAAAATGGATGACGTTGTGTTTGAGGAGTTTAAGGGCACAGGCAATATGGAGATTGTGCTGGACAGGAAGCTGTCTGAGAAGAGGGTATTCCCTGCCATTGACCTTGCAAGGTCCGGAACAAGAAGGGATGATTTGCTTCTTTCGGGACGTGAGTATGAAGCCATGGAGATAATACGTAAGGCTCTCAACAGCGCCAAGCCAGATGAGGCGGCTGAGAGACTCCTTGATATGTTTGTCAAGACCAAGGATAACGCTGAGTTGGTGGAAAAGGTCAGACGCAACAGATATATTTAAAAAGTGCTTGCATTTTAAAAAAATGTATGATACAATAAAAAAGCTGTTTATTAAAGACAAGCATATTATATAAGTATTGTCGGTTTATCCGGGCTGTACTTTTGATTAAATTATTATAATTAACGAAGAGGTGAAACCATGAGAGAAGGAATCCATCCAGAATATTACCAGGCTAAGGTTGTTTGCAACTGCGGTAATGAATTCGTAACCGGTTCAACTAAGGAAGATATCCATGTTGAAATTTGTTCAAAGTGCCATCCGTTCTACACAGGACAGCAGAAGTCAACTGCTGCACGCGGACGTATCGATAAGTTCAACAAGAAGTATGGCGTTGAAAGCAAATAGTTGAAAGAAAAGGTTGAGATTTATTATTTTTGGTAAGTCTCAACCTATTTTTAATTGTGGAGGTTTGAATGAAACCATCAGGAATTGGAGGTCAGGCAGTTATTGAGGGCATAATGATGCGTAATAAGGATGTCTATTCTGTAGCTGTTCGTAAACCTGACAAGGAAATAGAAGTTAAAGTAGAAAAAACCAGAATGCTCACTGAAAAATATAAATTTCTTAATTTTCCGGTGATAAGAGGCGTTTTTAATTTTGTTGATTCGCTTGTTATGGGAATAAAGACACTTACTTATTCTTCAAGCTTTTACGAGGATGAGGAAGAGGAAAAGGATACAAAGGCTGATGAGGTTGGAAAGGCTGTTTTTAAGGACAGATTTGAGTCTGTGCTTATGGCCCTGACAGTACTTGTTTCAATCGCTTTGGCGGTAGGTATTTTTATGGTGCTGCCATATTTTATTTCCAGACTTTTGTCTAATGTAATTGCTTCCAAGACTATACTCAATCTTGTTGAAGGCATCATAAGAATTATTATTTTTGTGGTATATATGCTGCTTATTTCTCTTATGAATGATATTAAGCGCGTATTTATGTATCATGGTGCCGAACATAAGTGTATTAACTGTATTGAGAACGGACTTGAGCTTAATGTTGCCAACGTCCGCAAGTCATCAAGGGAGCATAAGCGCTG
>JBJENU010000309.1:0-6297 GCA_051880355.1 Lachnospiraceae bacterium
TGGCAGATGTAATCTGACCAATGAGCATATGGATGAAAAATGTTTTTATTCCCATGACGGTGAGTTTGTTAAAAACACCCTTAAACGATTTGGGAGCGATGATACTGTTGCTTTTTTTAAAGAAATGGGCGTATACACAAGGTCAGTCAACGGCTATGTATATCCTGTTACCGCCCAGGCTTCAACAATACGGACAGCTATGGAAAATCAGCTTTATTATTCCGGTGTAGAAAGAAAATGTAAAGTTGAAATTATATCAATTGCCGCAAACAGTGACGGATTTGAAATTAACTGTGGCGACCAGGTTTTTATCTGCCGACAGCTTATTCTTGCCACAGGACTGAAGGCAGCACCTTCAACAGGAAGTGACGGCTCCGGAATCAGCCTGTGCAGGAAGCTTGGACTTGAAATTAATAAGGTTTTGCCTTCGCTGGTACAGCTTAAAAGCTCTTCCCCGGTTTGCAGGGTGATTTCCAATGTAAGGCACAACGGCATCATAACTTTGTTTATCGATGGCAATAAAGCCGGTAAAAATGAAGGCGAAATACAATTTACCGATTATGGTATTTCGGGAATTCCGGCTTTTCAAATCAGCCATGCGGCAGTAAAAGCCGTTGATGATAACAAAAAAGTATCAGTGCAAATTGATTTGGTACCTTTTATGAATGAAACCGACATTGTTAATTACATTAAAAATGCAATTCCAAAATATCCGGGAATGAACATAATTAACTATCTGTCAGGAATTATTAATAATAAGCTGGCAGTGGGAATCTGTATCAGTTCAGGACTTAATAAAGATGGTACAGCCATGCGAAGACTTGATGAAAATATAATTAATTTAATTGCAAAAAATATAAAAAAATTTGAATTTGAAATTGTGGGCTATAAGGATTTTGAAAATGCCCAGGTATGTCAGGGCGGTGTAAAATTAAGTGAGCTTACTAATGATTTTGAAACAAAAAAAATTAGCGGCCTGTATATTGTAGGCGAACTTACTGATGTGGATGGAATCTGCGGCGGCTATAATTTGCAGTGGGCATTTTCAAGCGGATACATTGCAGGAATGAGTGTAAAAAAATATGATTAGAATTAACCAGCTTAAATTATCTGTTAATGAAGATGAAAGTAAATTAAAAAAATTAATAATTAAGAGATTAAAATTAAATAACAGTGATTTTTCATACACAATTGTAAAAAAATCAATTGATGCAAGAAAAAAGCCTGATATTTTTTATGTGTACAGTGTGGACGTTGAAACTGAAAATGAGAAGCAGGTTTTAAAAAGAGTTAACGATAAAGATATTATGTTAACAAATCAGTGTCAATACAATTTTCCTATTCCTTCCCCTGAAAAACTTAAAACTGCAAAATCCCCGGTTATTATTGGATTTGGACCGGCGGGAATGTTTGCAGCACTTTATCTTGCAAGGGCAGGATTAAAACCAATTGTGCTGGAGCGCGGCGATTCAGTTGAGATAAGACAGCAAAAGGTTGCAAAGTTCTGGCAGGATGGGGAGCTTGATATCAATTCCAATGTGCAGTTTGGCGAAGGCGGTGCGGGAACCTTTTCCGACGGAAAGCTTAACTCAATGATTAAAGACCCGACAGGACGAATAAGGCAGGTTTTAAAAACCTTTGTTGAATTTGGTGCGGATGAGGAGATTATGTATATTAATAAGCCTCATATTGGGACAGATGTGCTTGCCGGTGTAGTGCGTTCCATAAGGCAGGAAATAATAAAATTAGGCGGAAAAGTATTATTCAATACAAAATTTGATAAGTTTGATATAGAAGATGGCAGGATAAAAGGTGTTTTCGCAGGAAATGCCTATTTTGAATGTGACAAGGTCGTTCTTGCCATTGGACACAGCGCAAGAGATACATTTGAGTATATTGCCAAAACTGAGCTTGTGATGGAGCAAAAACCTTTTGCAATAGGATTAAGAATTCAGCATCCGCAAAGGCTTATAAATGAGTATGCTTATGGAAATGCCACAAATGTTCTTCCTGCGGCAGATTACAAGCTTACGGCAAAATGTATGGATGACAGAAGTGTTTATTCCTTCTGCATGTGCCCGGGAGGATATGTTGTTAATGCTTCATCAGAAGAAGGACGGACTGCTGTTAACGGCATGAGTTACAGTGCAAGAGATGGTGAAAATGCCAACTCTGCCATAGTTGTTAATATAACACCTGATGATTTTGGCTCAGATGAAGTACTTGCAGGAATGTATCTCCAGAGAGAGTTGGAATCAAAGGCCTATGCAGAAGGCTGTGGAGGAGTGCCTGTCCAATTACTTGGAGATTTTAAGAAAAATAATACTTCCACTGGTTTTGGTCACATTAATCCTGCAATCAAAGGGCAATATTCTTTTGCCAATCTTAGAAAAGTTCTTCCTGAATATATGAGCACTGCAATCATTGAAGCAATGGATGTTTTTGACAGGCAGATTCCCGGATTTAATGACGAAGATGCAATTCTTGCAGGGGTGGAAAGCAGAACCTCAAGTCCTGTAAGGATTGTAAGAAATGAAGATTTGCAGGCGTGCATAAGTGGCATTTATCCCTGCGGAGAGGGAGCCGGATACGCAGGCGGAATAACCTCTGCTGCGGTGGACGGCATTAAAATAGCCGAAATGATTGCAAAAACATTATAATTGTGGTATAATCTTCCATTATACATATTTTGGGAGGTCGTTGTGAAAAATTCACGTAAACACCTTAATGATAAAAAGAGAATTGTTGTTAAGATTGGTTCATCATCTCTTATTCACGAAAGTACAGGCAGGCTCAATCTTGCCAAAATGGAAAAGCTTGTAAGGGTACTTACAGACATTAAGAATACCGGAAAAGAAGTAATTCTGGTGTCGTCCGGTGCTATCGCAGTAGGAAGAACAGCCCTTGGACTTGACAAAAGGCCTGATGAGACAGCTGTTAAACAGGCATGTGCCGCCGTTGGCCAGGCCAAGATTATGATGGTCTATCAGAAACTATTTGCTGAATACAGCACTGTGGCAGCACAGATTCTTATGACAAAGACAACGGTTGTCAATGACGTAAGCAGAAGGAATGCCACTAACACATTTGAAGAATTACTTAAGATGGGTATTATTCCCATTGTTAATGAGAATGATACAGTTTCAACCTATGAGATTGAACAGCTGCAGACCTTCGGCGACAACGACAGGTTATCTGCCATTGTTACAAGCATAACTAATGCGGATTTGCTGATTCTGCTGTCTGACATAGATGGTCTCTATACAGATGACCCTAATAGGAATAAAAATGCAAAATTTGTTGCTGAAGTTGAGAATCTTGACGATGTTTTAGATATGGGAAAGGGTTCATCGTCAGATTTTGGCACCGGTGGGATGGCGGCCAAGCTTACAGCGGCAGAAATTGCCACAAAAAGTGGTGCAGATATGGTAATTACCAATGGTGATGACCTTAACAATCTGTACGAGATTTTAAAAGGCAACGAAGTAGGGACATGCTTCTTTGCCAACCCTGATGAGAGCTTTGAACTAAAGAATTACATCTAGATAAATGTCTATTGGAGAAGGTTTTTATGAATTTGAAGTTGGTTAAGAATGCCAATGCTTCTGAATGTCATTATTATAATGACAGACTGGTTCTGCAGATTAGTGATGACAACTATGTGCTGGCTGATTATGTGGGAAAGAAGCTGACCTTTCTTGATATTGTGGACAATACCCAGTTTGAGATTGCGCCAACTATTAAGAAGTTCAACTTTGTTGAAGTGGTTGATATTTCCCACAGTGACAATTATGTATATTTTATTTCTGCCAGAATGGTCAGGGAAATGGCTGTAGGAGTATCCTTGTACAGATATTCCCTTGAAAATGATGAAGCAAAAGCAATATATTACTTTGAAGGGCATATTGAAGAGTTTTTCCACAAATATACCATGAAGATATTTGTGTTAGACGAGGACTATGCTTTTATTCAGACTAATGAGACAGAGAATGGTAAAAATTATAAAAACAGACTGCTGGTAATTGATGACGGTACAACCGTTGCTGTTAAGTCAGCTTTGTTTTCCAATGCAGGGATTACAGATATGGTCAGAATTAAAGATAACATCTACGGACTGCATCTGGGCAACAAATCCAACGGAAGGAATACGGATGAATGTCTTGTTGCCCTTAATGTAAAGCAATTTATATCAGATTTGCTCCTTGAGAAGGAGAACATAACTGTTGATGTCATTGATGAAGGCAATAACGAGAAGTCTTATCTGTATGTCAAGGCCTTTGATGATAAATTTATCTATTCAAGATACTATTTTGAAGACGGAAGAGAAGAAATTGTATTTTATGATATTGTAACCAAGAATAAAAAAGTCAGAATGAGCCTTACAGACGGTGAAACAAGCAACAAGGAGTATGTATATCTGCTTAATCAGGTTCCGTATCTTCTGGATTATGCCAACGACAGGTATATGCTGATTAATCTTGATACCCAGAAGCAGGAGTTTGTTTTTGAACCGGGCATTGATATTAAAGCAATCAGAAATGACATTATTATAATGCAGCAGGTTGCACAAACCGGCATTCTAAAAAGAGAGACCAATGTTTTATGCGGATATAAATGGCCTGACATGACCGACGAAATATTCCGCGAAAAGGGCTCCTTTGCAGGTGTGGTTACAACCAATGATGAGATTATTATATTTATGAATTAAGATATTAAAAGGTGGGATTATGGTAACACAGGCAACACTTGACAGAATTAATGAATTGTACAGAAAGTCACAGGCAGAAGGGCTGACAACAGCAGAAGCACAGGAACAGAAAACTTTGAGGGCTGAGTATATAAAAGCGTTCCGTGAGAATTTACGGGGAACTCTGGAATCAATTAAGATTCAGAATCCGGACGGCTCCATAATTGACGTAAAAGAACGCCACGATATGAAAATGAAGGAACAGGCTGAAAATGAACTCAAAAACGGAAATTAGAAAATCACTGAAAAAGCTTCGTGACAGTTTAACCGATGCCGAAAGAGAAGCTGCAAGCAGCACAGTTAACGCAAGACTTTTTAATATGGCCTGTTGGAAAAATGCCAGAAGTGTATACACTTTTGTAAGCTACAACGGTGAAATTGATACTTATTCCATAATGAGACAGGCTTTATCTGAGAAAAAAAGATTATTTGTTCCAAAGGTTGAAGGAAAGGATATGTTTTTTTATGAGATTACGGATATTGACAGAGACCTGCAGCCGGGTGCTTATGGAATAATGGAGCCTGTAACAAAGGGACAGGACATAAGCAGGGCAGGACTTATGATTGTGCCGGGTCTGGCTTTCGATATCAATAAAAACCGCCTTGGGTATGGCGGTGGCTTCTACGACAGGTATCTGAGCCTGCCTAATGTTCATACCACAGTTGCAATTGGCTTTGACTTTCAGATAATTGATGAAGTTCCCTGCGAAGAAAATGATATAAAAATGAACTATGTTATAACCCCGGGTCATATACTGTAAGTATATGACCTGTTTTTATGGGGTGCCTATGAAAGATATAGTTAAGTTAAACACCGTTTATACATATGATGATTTCACTGTACTTATGAAAAAACTTGCTTTGTTTTATGCTCCGGATACTTCTGTTGAAGATATTGGTGAAAGTCATGGAGGACGGACTATTTATGCCATTCATCTTGGCAAGGGAAACAAAAGCTTTGTCTATATATCAGGCGTCCACGGTTGTGAGAATGTTAATCCCAATGTTTTGCTAAAGATTATAGAACATTATGTGTGCAATGTTCCTTTGCCCAAGGATTACCGCATGATTTTTGTGCCGGTGGCAAATCCTGACGGATATGAGTATGCACGCATCAGCAGGAAAATGCTCAGGAATAACGCAAGGGGAGTGGATATCAACCGAAATTTTGAATGTGCATCATTCAAAGGCAAAATTCCAAATTCTGAGCCTGAGACAAAAGCACTTATAAATTTATTTGAAAATTACAGGCCGGAGCTTCTCATTGACTTTCATTCCAGAGGCAAATCAGTATTTTACCACAGGGCCGCCATGGATGAAGAATACAATAAAATGAACCTGAAAATTGCCAAAGCCATAATAAAAGAGACAGGATATTTTCTGGAAAAGCCGGAAAACGAAAATCCCCTCGGAGCCGGAGGAAACACCGTACAATTTTTCTCTGAAAAGTATTACAAACCTGCCATTACAGTGGAAACTGTCAGCGAAAATGAGGAATATCCCCTGGATGCACATCTGCAGCTCAGCACCTTTAATGAAATTGTCAATGT
>JBJENU010000310.1:0-6262 GCA_051880355.1 Lachnospiraceae bacterium
CTACTTTTCGGTGTTTTGGCGGGTCAACTGGACAAAAATCCTCCTACAAACAAGCTTGCATCGGATTTTGTGTCTATTTGACTCTGGTATCATCATATATTGCTGTGACGAAGACAGTAGGCTTATTATGAAAGGCACAGAGAGCCGGGGCAGCTGAGAACCGGTGCGAGTAGTTTTAGGTTGAATATCACTTCCAAGCTTCAGTCCGAAAGATTGCGGTTGAGTAGGCGCTGACGGTAATCTCCCCGTTACAGGAGACGCATATGCTGGTATGTCGTAATTGGTAATATTCAGACTTTGTTAGCCTTTGCCATTTTGCGGCGAAGGCTTATTTTTATGAAAGGATATTTGAAGAGATGTACGACAAAGTATCAACTAATCTCAATTTCGTTGAGAGAGAAAAGGAAATCCAAAAGTTTTGGAAAGAAAACAAGATTTTTGAAAAAAGTATTGAGTCCCGTAAGCAGGGAGAGACATATACTTTTTATGACGGTCCTCCAACAGCTAACGGTAAGCCGCATATCGGTCATGTGCTTACCCGTGTTATAAAGGACATGATTCCAAGATACCGCACAATGAAGGGATATATGGTTCCACGTAAGGCAGGATGGGATACCCACGGTCTTCCGGTTGAGCTGGAAGTGGAAAAGCTTCTTGGCCTTGATGGCAAGGAGCAGATTGAGGAATACGGTCTTGAGCCGTTTATCAAGCATTGTAAGGAGAGCGTCTGGAAGTATAAGGGTATGTGGGAAGATTTCTCAGGTACCGTTGGTTTCTGGGCCGATATGGATGACCCATATGTAACTTATCACAATGATTTTATTGAGTCTGAGTGGTGGGCTTTGAAGCAGATTTGGGATAAGGGGCTTTTGTACAAGGGCTTTAAGATTGTGCCTTACTGCCCGCGTTGTGGCACACCTCTTTCAAGTCATGAGGTTGCACAGGGCTATAAGACTGTTAAGGAGCGTTCTGCAGTAGTAAGATTCAAGGTTAAGAATGAAGATGCATATATTCTTGCATGGACAACAACTCCTTGGACACTTCCGTCTAACGTTGCTCTTTGTATGAATCCTGATGAGGAATATGCCAAGGTTAAGGCCTGCGACGGCAAGGTTTATTATATGGCAAGTGCCCTGCTTGACAATATTCTTGGCAAGCTTGAGAGAGAAGAGGGAACACCTGCCTATGAAATCTTAGAGACTTACAAGGGTATTGACCTTGAGGGTAAGGAATATGAGCCGCTCTATGAATGTGCAGGTGAAGCGGCTGCAAAGCAGAATAAGAAGGCGCATTTCGTAACATGTGACAGTTATGTTACTCTTACAGATGGTACAGGTGTAGTTCATATTGCACCTGCATTTGGTGAAGATGATGCCAAGGTTGGCAGAAAATATGATCTTCCGTTTGTTCAGTTTGTTGACGGCAAGGGCGATTTAACAGAGGAAACTCCATATGCCGGCGTATTTGTCAAGAAGGCTGATCCGCTTGTGCTTAAGGATCTGGATGCACAGGGACTTCTTTTTGATGCTCCTAAGTTCGAGCATGAATACCCTCACTGCTGGAGATGTGATACTCCGCTTATTTACTATGCAAGAGAGTCATGGTTCATTAAGATGACAGCAGTTAAGGACAGACTTGTTGCCAACAATAAGACAATTAACTGGATTCCGGAGACAATCGGTAGCGGACGTTTTGGTGCCTGGCTTGAGAATGTTCAGGACTGGGGTATCAGCCGTAACCGTTACTGGGGTACTCCTCTTAACGTATGGCAGTGTTCCTGCGGACATATGCATTCAATCGGCAGCATCGCTGAGTTGAAGGAAATGTCTGATAACTGTCCGGATGATATTGAACTTCATCGTCCATACATCGATGCTGTCACAATCAAGTGTCCAAAGTGTGGCGGACAGATGACAAGAGTTCCGGAGGTTATTGACTGCTGGTTTGACTCAGGTTCAATGCCATTTGCACAGCATCATTATCCGTTTGAAAATAAAGAGCTTTTTGAAAAACAGTTCCCGGCTGATTTCATCTCAGAGGCTGTTGACCAGACAAGAGGCTGGTTCTACTCACTTCTTGCTATTTCAACATTGCTTTTTGACAAGGCACCATACAAGAACGTTATCGTTCTTGGTCACGTTCAGGATGCTGACGGACAGAAAATGAGTAAGTCAAAAGGTAATGCAGTTGACCCGTTTGATGCACTTAATACCCACGGAGCTGATGCTATCCGCTGGTATTTCTATGAGAACAGTGCTCCATGGCTTCCTAACCGTTTCCATGACAAGGCTGTTACAGAGGGTCAGCGCAAGTTTATGGGTACAATCTGGAATACTTATGCATTCTTTGTTTTGTATGCCAATATTGATAATTTTGACGCTACAAAGTACACGCTTGAATATGATAAGCTTTCAGTAATGGATAAATGGATTTTGTCAAAGCTTAACACAGTTGTTAAGACTGTTGACAATAATCTTTTCAACTATAAGATTACAGAGACTGCAAGAGTTCTTGAGGATTTTGTCGACGAGCTGTCTAACTGGTATGTAAGACGCTGCCGTGAACGTTTCTGGGCTAAGGGAATGGAGCAGGATAAGATTAATGCCTATATGACCTTGTACACAACACTTGTCACACTGGCAAAGACTGCTGCACCTATGATTCCGTTTATGACAGAGGATATCTACAGGAATCTTGTATGTTCAATCGATAAAAATGCTCCTGAAAGTGTTCATCTGTGTGACTTCCCGGTAGCCAACGAAGAATGGATTGACGAGAAGCTTGAGGCTGATATGGAAGCAGTTCTGTCTGTGGTTGTTATCGGACGTGCCTGCAGAAATGCTACTAACATCAAGAACAGACAGCCAATTGGCAAGATGTTTATTCAGGCACCTTGGAAGCTGGATCAGTTCTACGTTGATATTATCGAAGATGAGCTTAATGTCAAGAGCGTTGAATTTAAGGATGACGTAAGAGACTTTACATCTTACACCTTCAAGCCACAGTTAAAGACACTGGGACCTAAGTATGGCAAAATCCTTAACAATATCAGAACGGCCCTTACAGAACTGGATGGCAATTCCGCCATGGATGAGCTTAACAACAGCGGTGTTCTTAAGATGAATGTTGCAGGTCAGGATATTGAGCTTACCAAGGATGATTTGCTTATTGAAATGACTCAGCAGGAGGGCTTTGTCGCAAGCTCAGACAGAGGAATTACTGTTGTTATGGACACCAACCTTACACCTGAACTTATCGAGGAAGGTTTTGTCCGTGAAATCATCAGTAAGGTTCAGACAATGCGTAAGGATGCAGGTTTTGAAGTTATGGACAGAATAAATATCTATGTTGAAGGCAATGATAAGCTTGCAGAGCTTGCCTGCCGCAATGAAGCTCAGATTAAGAGCGTAGTTCTTGCCAATGACATTATAACCGGCGCAAGTGCAGGCTTTGTCAAGGAATGGGATATCAACGGTGAGAAGGTTACACTTGGCGTTGAAAAACAGTAGTTTGACAAAAAATAAACATTATGGTATTTTATTTATAGTAATTTAGTTCAGGAGGAAATTTGAATGGCTAATAAATTAACTTTTGATAAAGAAGATTTTAAAAAGTCGGTTAACGATAATTTAAAGACTCTCTACAGAAAGAAAATTGATGAAGCTACAGACCAGCAGATTTTTCAGGCTGTGTGCTATTCCGTAAAGGATATTATTGTAGACCAGTGGATGGCTACTCATAAGGAATATGAGAAGCAGGATGCCAAGACTGTCTACTATATGTCAATGGAGTTCCTTATGGGACGTGCCCTTGGCAACAATATGATTAATCTTTGTGCTTATGATGAGATTAAGGAAGCTCTTGCTGAGATGGGCGTTGACATTAATGTAATTGAGGACCAGGAACCGGACGCTGCGCTGGGCAACGGTGGTCTTGGACGTCTTGCGGCATGTTTTCTTGATTCGCTTGCCACATTACAGTACCCTGCTTACGGCTGTGGCATACGTTATAAGTATGGTATGTTCCAGCAGGAAATCAAAAATGGTTACCAGGTTGAGGTTCCGGATAACTGGCTCAAGGACGGCAACCCATTTGAGATGAAGCGTTCAGAATATGCTGTTGAAGTTAAGTTTGGTGGCTATGTAAGATGCTACAAGGACGGCAACGGCAAGGATCAGTTTGTTCAGGAGGACTATCGTTCAGTTCTTGCTGTTCCATATGATGTTCCGGTTGTGGGATATGGCAACAACACAGTTAATACACTTAGAATCTGGGATGCAGAGCCAATTCAGACTTTTAATCTTGATTCATTTGACAAGGGTGATTACCACAAGGCTATTGAGCAGGAAAACCTTGCAAAGAATATTGTAGAGGTTCTTTATCCTAATGATAATCATTATGCCGGCAAGGAACTTAGACTTAAGCAGCAGTATTTCTTTGTATCAGCAAGTGTACAGCGTGCAGTTCTTAAATACAAGGAAAATCACAGCGATATCAGAGGACTTGCAGATAAGGTTGTATTCCAGCTTAATGATACACATCCGACAGTTACAGTTGCAGAGCTTATGCGTATTCTTATGGATGTGGAAGGACTTAACTGGGAAGAGGCGTGGGCAGTTACAACTAAGGCATGCGCTTACACAAATCATACAATTATGGCAGAAGCTTTGGAAAAGTGGCCAATTGAGCTTTTCTCAAGACTTCTTCCTAGAGTTTACCAGATTGTTGAAGAAATCAACCGTCGTTTTGTGGAGGATATTAAGGCTGCTTACCCTGGCAATCAGGAAAAAATCCGCAAGATGGCTATTATCTATGACGGACAGGTTAAGATGGCACATCTGGCAATTGCAGCAGGTTTCTCCGTAAATGGTGTTGCAAAGCTTCACACAGACATTTTAAAGAATCAGGAGCTTAAGGACTTTTATGAGATGATGCCTGAAAAGTTCAACAACAAGACTAACGGCATTACACAGAGACGTTTCCTCCTTCACGGCAATCCGCTCCTTGCAAAGTGGGTTACAGATAAGATTGGTGATGACTGGATTACCAACCTTTCACATCTGGCTAATCTGAAGATTTATGCTGATGATGAAAAGTGCCAGCAGGAATTTATGCAGATTAAGTACCAGAACAAGGTTCGTCTTGCAAAATATATCAAAGAGCACAATGGTATTGATGTGGACCCACGTTCAATTTTTGACGTACAGGTTAAGAGACTTCACGAGTACAAGAGACAGCTCCTTAACATTCTCCATGTTATGTACCTTTACAATAAGCTTAAAGAGAATCCTGATATGGAATTTACTCCGAGAACATTTATTTTTGGTGCCAAGGCAGCAGCCGGATACAAGATTGCCAAGCTTACAATCAAGCTGATTAACAATGTGGCTGATGTAATCAACAACGATAAGTCTATTAACGGCAAGATAAAGGTTGTGTTCATCGAGAACTACCGTGTATCAAATGCTGAAATCATTTTTGCCGGCGCAGATGTATCTGAGCAGATTTCAACAGCTTCAAAGGAAGCTTCCGGCACAGGTAATATGAAGTTTATGCTTAACGGTGCCATGACACTTGGTACTATGGACGGCGCCAATGTGGAGATTGTCCAGGAAGTTGGCCCTGAAAATGCGGTTATTTTCGGTCTTTCATCAGATGAGGTAATTAACTACGAGCACAATGGCGGATATGACCCTATGGAGATATTCAACAATGACCAGGATGTGAGAAAAGTTCTTATGCAGCTTATCAATGGTGAGTACTCAAAGGAGGACCCTGAACTGTTCAGGGAAATTTATAACTCACTTCTCAGTACACAGGGCGGAAGAAAGGCTGATACTTACTTCATACTTAAGGATTTCCGTTCATACGCAGACGCTCAGAAGCGTATTGAAGAAAAGTACAAGGATGCCAGGGGCTGGGCTAAGTCAGTAATGCTCAATGTTGCATGCTCAGGTAAGTTCTCGTCAGACAGAACTATCGAAGAGTACGTTGAGGATATCTGGAAGCTTAAAAAAGTTCCGATTTCAATGGATTAATTAAAATTTTTATGGGCAGGATTTATTCCTGCCCTTTTTGCATATAATGTACAAAAAACATCCGGATATCCTATGATTCAGAGAAGATTTAAAAGTGGAGCTGCGACAATTCTGCTTCTGATTACTATGATTGTGGTGGCAAGCTGCTGGCCGTCAGGTGATGAGAAACCAACCGGTGAACCGGTAAAAAGGCGAATTGTGATAACCTATGAGCTGGGAACCAG